>CAZJRH010000367.1:0-2257 GCA_964548215.1 uncultured Nitrospirota bacterium | reverse complement strand
CGTCGTGACGTTGTCGTTGAGGAAAATGATCTTGTAGGGCGGCAGCAGGTCGGTTCGGGAGATTTCACCCAGGCCGACCTCCTCGCCCGCGTCGGGCAACGTGGTGGGCGTCATGAGTCCATCTTCAGCAAATGACCCACGCGCGGATCAAGAGGCAGCCGGCGCGCCAACTCGCGGGCGGCCGGGCTCATTTTCGACCAGGTGCCTCGCAGGACCCTGTCGATTTTCCCGTCGTCCCATTGCTCGAGATAGTCGGCAAGTTTTAACTCGAGAAACGCCAGGCAATCGGCATCCTCCAGCAGTTGCGCCTCCGGGTCGCGTGGGAACAACGCTCCGGTGATGAGTTGGCGCACCCGCTGGACGGTCTCAGGGGCGTAGCCGAGCAGGAGCAGGACGGCCTCGGCGTTTACGGCGGAATGGCTCGCGGTCGCCTGCCGCCAGGCGTGATAGCCGGCCGTATCCATCGGATAGCGCGCGCGCGGGACTTCCCATCGGCGCAACGTGTGCGAGCGCGCCGCCAATCGGGCCGGCTCGGAGGCATCCGGGTTCAGGCGCGCAACCCAGGCGCTGACGCGTTGCGCAAAAATCAGCTCGCGCGGGTAGGGGGTCTTCTCGAACGACTGGGTGCGGGGATCCTGCTCGTTGGCCCGGTCGAATTCCGCCAGCGCCAGATCAAATTGCTCGCTCATGCCGGCACTCTGCCAGAGGCCCGGCAGCCTGTCAAGGCGTCTCGCCATTGACAACCGGCACCGGGATTCGATACGTTGAGCGCTGTTGTGGCCGCTTCCCGGATCGTCCGGTAGTTGTCTGCAGTCCACGAACAGAGAGGAAGGCCATGCGCGGCAAATGGATGCTCGCGGGGGGAACGGCCCTGCTGGCGCTTTTGTGCGGCGGTTCCACGGGATTCTCCCAGGAGGCCGAACTCATCAAGCGGGCCAATCAATTTTTCAAGCCGCTACCGGACAGCGTGCCAGGTCCGAAGGAGAATCCCTCCACGCCGGAAAAAATCGCGCTGGGTAAGATGCTCTATTTCGAGCCGCGCTTGTCGAAGAGCGGAGTCATCAGTTGCAATTCCTGCCATAATCTGGCCACCGGCGGCGTGGACAACCTGCCGACCTCTCCGGGCCATTTATCGCAATTGGGCGGGCGGAATTCACCGACGGTGTTGAACGCGGCGCTCCAGACCGTGCAGTTCTGGGACGGCCGGGCGCCCTCGCTGGAGGAGCAGGCGAAGGGGCCGATTCTGAACCCGATCGAAATGGCGATGCCGAACCAAGAAGCCGTGCTGGCGCGCTTGCGCAGCATGCCGGAGTATGTGGAACGGTTTCAACGGGCGTTTCCGGGAGAGCGCGACCCGCTGACCTACCAGAATGTCGCACGGGCCATTGCGGCCTTCGAGCGGACGTTGCTGACGCCCTCGCGGTTTGATGAATTCCTCAAGGGAAATGCCGCCGCGCTGAGCCTGCGGGAGCAGGAAGGGCTGTCGCTGGTGATCCAGAAGGGATGCGTCACCTGCCATAACGGCGTGGGCGCCGGCGGCGGCATGCTGCAAAAATTCGGCATCCAGGGCACGTACGAACACAGCAAGGATCAGGGCCGGTACGAGGTGACCAAGAAGGATGCGGACCGGCTCTTCTTTAAAGTCCCGATGTGGAGAAACGTGACCCGGACGGCGCCCTATTTTCACGACGGCGGGGTCTGGGAGTTGAATGAGGCCGTGCGGATCATGGGGCGCTTGCAACTCGGGCTCACGCTCACGGATGACGAGGTCGATGCCATTGTCGCCTTCTTACATTCCCTGGAAGGCGCGCCGCCGGAGAATGCCTTGTACCTGCCGATTCTTCCCCCGTCCACGGCGACGACGCCGAAGCCCAGCTTTAAATAGCTCGTTTCTTCCGCTGCCGCCGGGACAGCGTAATAAACGGTCAAGATTTTGACCGTGCGGACAAGAAGTTGCCCATTTGATCGCGCGCGTTTGCGCGTGCCATAAGGAAATATTTTTTTGCCGTCAAAATGACCTGAATGTTCTTGACATCAAAATTTCAGAGGACTAGGGTGAATACGCCTTACTCATGGTCGTCTTCAATCTGGGCCGGTCCTTGAGGGCGGTCGGATTGTGACAGCGGCGCCCCGCGGTTGAACCCTCCTTCCTCGAGGCGCCTCCTCGAGGCCGGCCTCTTTTTTCCAGAGATTCCATCGGCCGCGCCATTCCAAATGGCCGATCGATTTTGTTACTATCCCGCCGATGCTCATCCCG
>CAZJRH010000366.1:0-1685 GCA_964548215.1 uncultured Nitrospirota bacterium | reverse complement strand
GAGTGCCTCTCCTGCAAACGCCGCTACACCACTTACGAGCGCATCGAGGAAAGCCTGCCCATGGTGGTCAAAAAAGACGGGCGGCGCGAGCCCTTCGACCGCACGAAGATCCACAGCGGCCTCAAAAAAGCCTGCGAAAAGCGCCCCATCAGCGTGGCCACGATCGAAGCGGTGACGGACCGGATCGAAAAGCGCATCCAGGAGATGGGCGAAACCGAGATTCCGAGCCGGGCGGTCGGCGAGGAGATCATGAAAGAACTGCACAACCTCGACCAGGTCGCCTACGTCCGGTTCGCGTCCGTCTATCGCGAGTTCAAGGACATCGATCAGTTCATGGATGAACTGAAGGCCCTGGCCCGCGAGCGCGAGAAGAAGTAACCCCGGCCCGCCGCTTTCCTTCGATTCCTCCTTCGGTGCGATCGTGGTATGGTAGTACGAATTCGGCGTTCTGCCACTCGGTAGGATATCGAGGCCCCACGCATGGCCACCGTCAAAACCAAACGCACGAAGACGGCAGCGGTGAAGAAACGTAGCGTTGCGTCGGTGACGCACGTGGCTATCATCGGCGCCGGCAGGGGCGGGACCGCACTGATGGAGATCTTCGTGCAGGATCCGCTGGTCCGCATCGCCGGCATCGCGGAAATCAATCCCAAGGCTGTCGGGCTCACGCTGGCCAGACGCCTGCACATCCCCGTCACCCGCGATTACCGTGAATTGCTCGAAATGGAACGGGTGGATCTCGTCATCGACGTGAGCGGCAGCCAGGAGATCGGGCGGGTGTTGCTGGACTTCCACCGGATGGGCGTCACGATCATCGGGGGTGCCAGCGCAAAATTTATGTGGGAGCTCATCGAAGCGCGCATCCGGGCCACCTCGGAAATCGAGCGGACGCTCAATCAGTATCAGACACTCTATAAGCTCTACGTGAAGGAGTCCGAGACGGCGGTGTCGGAGGAGCGCACGCAGATCGCCTGCGAAATCCATGACGGCCTCGTGCAGAGTCTCGCCGGGCTGAACTTCAAGCTGGATCTGTGCCAGGAGCTGCTCAACAAGGACCTGGCCGCCGGTCTGGAGACGTTGCGCCAGACGAAGGCGGAACTCAAGACGGCGATTCATGAGGCGCGGCAGGTGATCGTGAACCTGCGCCCGGTCCACTACGACAAGATGGAGTTGATCCCGGCCCTGACGAACTATTTGAAGTCCTACGAGAGCCAGTCCCATATCAAAACGGAGTTTTCGGTTGCCGGCGACGAGGCGATGCTGTTCCCCAAAACCAAGGTGTTTCTGTTCCGCATCATGCAGGAAGCGCTCAGCAACGTGCAGAAGCACGCCCGGGCGGACCGGGTGGCGGTGCAGATCGCGATCGGTAAGGAGACCTTGACGGCCACGATTGCGGATAACGGCGTGGGCTTCGACGTCGAATCGGTCTCGAGCGATCCCGAAAAATGGGACCACTTTGGGCTGCGGGGCATTCTGGAGCGCGCGCGGCTGGTGGGCGGGCAGGCCGTGATCGAATCGAAAAAGGGCAAGGGAACGCGGGTGCTGATCACCGTGCCGTTGGTGGAGAAGGAGGCCGGTCGGAATGGAAAAAATTAAGGTGCTGATTGCCGACGATCATCGGGTCGTGCGCGAAGGATTGTCGGCCATCCTCAAGACCAAGGACGAGATCGAAGTGGTCGGTGAGG
>CAZJRH010000365.1:0-11197 GCA_964548215.1 uncultured Nitrospirota bacterium | reverse complement strand
TGAGCTCCTGCTGGAAATCGGCGTGGAAGAAGTTCCGGCATTGCTCGTGCGCCCCACACTGGATCAGTTGCGCGAACGGGCCGTGGCGCTCTTCCATCGCGCCCGGTTGGAGGCCGCCGAACTTCGCACTTTCGGCACGCCGCGCCGGCTGGTCCTGACCGCCCAACTTCCGGCCCGTCAGCAGGCGCAGAGCGTCGAGGTGACCGGCCCGCCAGCCGCGGCTGCGTATGACGCGGCGGGCAAGCCGACCGCCGCCGCCATCGGTTTCGCCAAATCACAAGGCGTGGCCGTGGAGAGTTTGCGCTTGGTCCAGACGGAAAAGGGCAAATATCTTGCGGCCCGCAAGGAAGAATCGTCGCTGCCGACCGGCAAAGTGTTGCAACAGTTGCTACCGGAGCTGCTCGGCCAATTAGAATTTCCCAAAGCGATGCGCTGGAACACCAGCGGCGGCCAGCGTTTTATCCGGCCGATTCAATGGATCGTCGCGCTCTTGGATCGGCAGGTGGTTTCATTTGCCTTCGCCGGCGTCAAGAGCGGCAATCGCTCCCGCGGCCATCGTGAATTGGCGCCGAAGGCCGTGACCCTGGGCCGGGCCGCCGACTATGGCGCGCACCTGCGCCGGGCCTGCGTGCTGGCGGATGATGCGGCCCGCGCGGGCGAGATCTCCCGCCTCGCGCAGGCGCACGCTGCGGCGATGAAGGCCGAACTGCTTGGAGCGGACGAGCTGATTGCCCAGGCGGTCTACAGTTCGGAATGGCCGATCGTCGCCACCGGCGGATTCGACCCTGCCTATCTGGACCTGCCCCGGGCGCTGCTGCTGGCCGTGCTGGAACATCAGCAGGCCTATCTACCGTTGCAACAGCTTGGCAAGCTGCTCCCGCGCTTTGTCTGTGTGATCGACGGGGCCGTCCTCCGCCAGCCGTCGGGCAAAAATCCACCCGTCCTGACGGCGATCATGCGCGATCATGAACGCGTGCTGAAGGCCCGCTTGGAAGACGCCCGGTTTTATGTGAAGCGCGACCTGACCCTGACGCTGGCCGATCGGGTGGAGACATTGAAGGGCGTCACCTTTCATGAAAAGCTGGGCACGCTCTACGACAAGACGCTGCGTGTGATGGAGCTGGCCCGATGGCTGGCGCCGTTGTGCGGTGTCGATGCGAAGGAGGCGGAGCGGGCCGCGCGGTTGTGCAAGGCCGATCTGGGGACAGGGTTGGTGCGGGAATTTCCCGAGCTGCAGGGCTTGATCGGCGGTGAATATGCTGGGCGGCAGGGCGAATCGGCCGTCGTCGCCGAGGCGATCGCCCAGCACTATCAGCCCCGGGCAACCGGCGACGCGCTGCCCGACTCGACGCTGGGACAGGTGCTGTCGCTGGCCGATAAGGTCGATACGCTGGTCGGCTATTTTGGCGTGGGACTGGCACCGACGGGATCGGAGGATCCCTACGGCCTCCGCCGGCAGGCGACCGGCGTGGTACAGATTGCCAGCATACAACCAAAGGTTGATCTCTTCGGACTAATAAAACAGGCTAATGCCGGTTACAACAATAATCTTAATAGGGTTAGAGAAAAATGGTTGGATAATACGATCCAACTAGTTCAGGATTTCCTAGCGCAACGGCTAGCATGGCAATTGTCCTCTGAGGGTTTCAAAAATGATTTGGTTTCTGCTGTACTTTCGGGTCCATGGAAATATCCCGCCAAAGTTAAAAGATTAGTGCTTGCGTTGCAGTCAGCTAGCTCTACATCACTAGGAGATGATTTGCTCGCTGTTTATCGGCGAGTGGGGCGAATTGTGCCGAAAGATTTTGAGCCAGGAGACGTGAATAGAAGTTTGCTGACGGGTCCTGAGCTTGCGCTTTACAACGCATATCTACCATTAGAACGGTTTGATGTACAAGGAGCAATAGACCAGGAGACTGAGTACGAAATACTTAAGGAATTAGCACAATTGAGACCTGTTGTAGATGAGTTTTTTGCGAAAGTAATGGTGATGGACAATGATTTAGCGCTTCGAAATAACCGATTGCAGTTGGTTTATAAAATAAAGAATGCATTCGGACGTGTAGCGGACTTTTCAAAAATTTCGACGGCCCCAGCCGCTGCTCAGGAAACGGCGCGCGTGGGCGGCGGCCGGGAGGCATAATCATGGCGGTCAAAAAAGCGAGGTCCGCGAAAGCGGCCGGCAAAGGCAAGCGGCGCAAATTCGTTTACTACTTCGGCAAGGGCAAGACTGAAGGCCGGGGCAACATGAAGGAGCTGCTCGGCGGCAAAGGGGCGGGGCTGGCCGAGATGACCAGTCTGGGCATTCCGGTGCCGCCGGGTTTCACGATCACCACGGAAGCCTGCGTCGAGTTCTTTGCCAGACAGTCCCAGCACCCGGCCGGCATGTGGGATCAGGTGCTGGTCTATCTGAACACGATGGAGCAGGAAATCGGCAAGCGCTTCGGCGACGCCGCCAATCCGCTGCTGGTGTCGGTCCGGTCGGGTTCGCGGGCGTCGATGCCGGGCATGATGGACACGGTGTTGAATCTCGGATTGAACGACGCGACGGTCGAAGGGCTGGCCGCCCTGACCGGCAACCGCCGATTCGCCTACGACGCCTACCGGCGCTTTCTGACGATGTTCGGCAGCGTCGTGATGGGGGTGAAGCGGGAGCGGTTCGAATCGGCGTTGGAGGAGAAGAAGAAACACGACCGGGTCAAGCTCGACACGGAGCTGACCGAGCGGGCGCTCAAGGAACTGGTCGGCCGGTACAAGCAGATCATCCGGCAGGAGACCGGACGGGAGTTTCCCGACCAGCCGCTCGAGCAGCTCAAGATGGGCATCGACGCCGTGTTCCGGTCATGGTACGGCGACCGGGCGATCACCTACCGGCGGTTGAACCGCATTCCCGACACCTGGGGCACCGCGGTCAACGTCGTGGCCATGGTCTTCGGCAACATGGGCGAGACCAGCGGCACCGGCGTCGCCTTCACCCGCGATCCCTCCACGGGCGAGCGGCGCTTCTTCGGCGAGTGGCTGCGCAATGCGCAGGGCGAAGACGTGGTGGCCGGCATCCGCACGCCCGAGCCGATCGAGACGATGGCCAAGAACGCGCCCAAGGCCTACGAGCACCTGCAGCGGATCTACAAAAAATTGGAGCGCCATTACCGCGACATGCTCGATCTGGAATTCACGATTCAGGAAGGCACGCTCTACATGCTGCAGACGCGCGTTGGCAAACGGACGGCGGCCGCAGCCATCCGCATCGCCGTGGAGATGACCGATGAACGCCTGATCGACAAGTCCACCGCGATCCTCCGGGTCAATCCGGGTCAGCTCGATCAATTGCTCCATCCGCAAATCGACGGCAAATCCAAGCTCCACGTCATCGCCAAAGGGTTGCCGGCGTCGCCCGGCGCGGCGGTCGGCCACGTAGTCTTCACGGCCGAGGAGGCCGAGCAGGCGGCCAAGCGGGGCGAAAAGGTGATTCTCGTGCGCACCGAGACGTCGCCGGAGGATATCGGCGGCATGCACGCCGCGCAGGGGATTCTCACGGCCCGCGGCGGCATGACGAGCCACGCGGCCGTCGTCGCCCGCGGCATGGGCAAATGCTGCGTGGTGGGGTGCGGCGAGCTGGCGGTCAGCGTGGAAAAGCGGCAATTCACGGTGGGCCGGACGACGATCCGCGGCGGCGACATGATCACCCTGAACGGCTCGACCGGCGAGGTGATCATCGGTCAGGTGGCGCTGGTGGAGCCGACCATGAGCAAGGAGTTCCGGACGCTCATGGGCTGGGTCGATAAGGTCCGGCGCCTGAGAGTCCGGGCCAACGCCGACACGCCGCTCGACGCCAAGGTGGCGCGCGATTTCGGCGCGGAAGGCATCGGCCTCTGCCGGACCGAGCACATGTTCTTCGAGGGGGACCGCATCCAGGCGGTGCGCGAAATGATCCTGGCCGACACGGTGGAGGAGCGTAAGCGGGCGCTCGCCAAGCTGCTGCCGATGCAGAAAGAGGATTTCGTCGGCATCTTCACCGAGATGCAGGGCCTGCCGGTTACCATCCGGCTCTTGGACCCGCCGCTGCATGAATTCCTCCCCCACACGGACGACGAAATGGCGCAGCTCGCCGACCAGACGGGGATGAGCCACGAATCAATCCGCACGCGCACCAGGGCGTTGCACGAGTTTAATCCGATGCTGGGGCACCGCGGCTGCCGTTTAGGCATTACCTTCCCCGAAATTTACGAGATGCAGGCGCAGGCCATTTTCGAAGCGGCCTCCGAGTTGAAGCGCCGGGGCGTGCGCGTGCTGCCGGAGGTGATGATCCCGCTGGTGGCCGACCGGGGCGAATTGCATTACCTGCGCGAGTTGGTCAACCGGACGGCCGCCGATGTCGCGAGCCGGACGGGCGTCACCGTCGCCTACACGGTCGGCACGATGATCGAACTGCCCCGGGCGGCGCTGATGGCCGATCGGATCGCCGAGGAGGCGGACTTTTTCTCCTTCGGCACGAACGACCTCACGCAGACCGTCTACGGATTGAGCCGTGACGACGCCGGGAAATTCCTGCCGGTCTATGTGGAAAAGGGCATCCTTACCGACGATCCCTTCGTGGCGATCGATCGGGAGGGTGTGGGCGCCGTGATGCGGATCGCCGTTCAGAAGGGGCGATCCACGCGTCCGGGCTTGAAGGTGGGCATTTGCGGGGAACACGGGGGCGAGCCCAGTTCGGTGCAATTCTGCCATGAGATCGGATTGAACTATGTGAGCTGCTCGCCCTACCGGGTGCCGATTGCCCGGCTGGCAGCGGCTCATGCCGCGCTCGAGGAGCGGCAAAAAAGATAGAGGTACAAAAATCGAACATTACCCCTCACCTGCGGTTCGGGGTAAAGGTACAAGAATCGGACATTACCCCTCACTTGCGTTCGGGGTAAAGGAGAGCATATGGCACGATTCAGCACGGATGAACGCTGGATGCGGATAGCGCTCAATTTGGCGGAAAAGGGGCGCGGCACCGCCAGCCCAAACCCGATGGTCGGGGCTTTAGTCGTCAAGCGCGGTCGCATTATCGGACGGGGCTGGCATCAACGTCCCGGGGAACCCCACGCGGAGGTGCTGGCCCTGGAACAGGCCGGTTCCCGCGCGCGCGGCGCGACGCTCTATGTGAACCTGGAGCCCTGCGGCCACCGGGACAAACGCACCCCGCCCTGTCTGCCGCTCATCTGCAAGGCGCGTCCGCAACGGGTGGTCATCGCGATGAAGGACCCCAACCCCAGGGTCAACGGCCGTTCGGCCAAGGCGCTGCTCAAGTCGCGCATCAAGGTGACCATGGGTGTGCTGGAGGAGGAGGCGCGCCGGCTGAATCAGGGCTATGCCACCGTCATGGCCAAGGGACGGCCCTGGGTGCTGGTGAAGGTCGCCCAGACGCTGGACGGCAAGATCGCCACCTCCACCGGCCAGTCCCAGTGGATCAGCGGCCCGCCGGCGCGAGAGCTGGCCCATCAATTTCGCGCCGAAGTGGACGCCGTTATGGTCGGCGTCGGCACGATTCTGCAGGATGATCCGTCCCTGACCGTCCGCGTGGATGCGCCGGGGCGCGATCCCCACCGGGTGATCGTGGATGAGGCGTTGAAAATGCCGCTGCACGCGAAGGTGTTGCGGGATGGCGCGCGCGCCCGCACCTTCGTCGCCACCACGTCGCTGGCCTCGCCGGAGCGGCGGGCCGCGCTGGAGGCGCTGGGGGCGACGATCTTCATGCTGGAGGCCAAGCAGGGCCGCGTCGATCTGCAGGGCTTGATGAGAAAACTGGCCGAGGTGGGCATCAACAGCGTGATGATCGAAGGGGGCGGCGAATTGATCGGCTCGGCGATCCGCGAAGGACTGGTGGACCGCGTGGCCGTTTTCATCGCGCCGGTGCTCATGGGCGGCCAGGACGCCAAGGGCATGCTCGGCGGCCGGTCGCCGTTGACGCTGGAAGGGCTGTTCCGTCTGCACAAGACGACGCTGCGCCCGGTCGGCAACGATTGGCTGGCGGAAGCCGCGCTGGCTCCTCCCCCGCCGCCGGACCCGACGGCGGCGCACTGAGGGCCGCCATGCGCGCGGCCGATCTGCTCGTTCGCTGTCTGGAGCAGGAGGGTGTGCGCTTTCTCTTCGGCGTGCCCGGCGAAGAGAACATCGATCTGATCGACGCGTTGTCCGGCTCGTCCATCCGCACCATCGTCACCCGTCATGAGCAGGGCGCGGCCTTCATGGCCGACGTGCACGGCCGGCTGACCGGCCGCGCCGGCGTCTGCCTCTCCACGCTCGGCCCCGGCGCCACCAACCTGTTGACCGGCCTGGCCGACGCCAACATCGACCATGCGCCGGTTGTGGCCATCACCGGCCAGGCCGATCTGAACCGCATGCACAAGGAGTCGCACCAGTATCTCGACCTGGTGACGCTCTTCCGTCCGGTCACCAAGTGGAACACGCAGATCAAAACGGCCGACATGGTGCCCGAAGCGGTGCGCAAAGCGTTCAAAATCGCGCAGACGGAAAAGCCGGGGACGACCCATCTCGACCTGCCGGAGGACGTGGCCAAATTGGAGACGGTCGAAGGGCCGTTGCTGGTGCAGCAGCCGACCGCGCCGGAGCCCCACCCGCGGCAGCTGGAGCGCGCCATCGCGCTGTTGCAGACGGCGCGCCAGCCGCTGGTCATCGCCGGCAACGGCGTGATCCGCAGCGGGGCGTCGGCTGCCTTGCGGCAATTTTCCGAGCGCTGGCGGATCCCGGTCGTGCACACGTTCATGGGCAAGGGGGCGTTGCCCGACAGTCATCCGCTGTCGTTGATGACCATCGGCCTGGCGGCGCACGACTATATCGCCTTTGCCATGGAACGGGCCGATCTCGTCATCACCGTCGGGTACGACCAAGTCGAATATCCGCCGAGATTCTGGAATCCCGACCGCAATAAACAGATCATCCATATTGATCAGTCGCCCGCCGAGGTGGATTCCGCCTATGTCGTCAGCGTCGGCGTGCTGGGCGATCCCGCGCTCTCCCTGCAATTGCTGGCCGAACGCGCCGCGCCGCCCAAGCGGAATCCCGGCGGTGTTGATCTGACGGCCGTGCGCGAGCTCCTGCTGGAAGAGCTGGAGCTCGGTCGGAAATCGACCGCCTTTCCCCTGCTGCCGCAGACGATCGTGGCCCAGATGCGGGAGGCGCTCGCGCCGGAGGATCTGCTGATCTCCGACGTGGGCGCGCACAAGCTCTGGATCGCGCGGCTCTATCCGACCGAGCAGCCGAACACCTGCCTGATCTCCAACGGCTTCGCCTCAATGGGCATCGCGGTGCCGGGTGCGGTGGCCGCCAAGCTGCTCTATCCGGAACGGAAGGTGCTGGCCGCCACGGGCGACGGCGGCTTTTTGATGAATTCACAGGAACTGGAGACCGCCTGCCGCTTGGGGACGCCGTTTGTGACGCTGATTTTCAATGACGGCGGCTATGGGCTGATCGGGTGGAAACAGGAACGGCAATTTCACCGGACCGCCTCGGTTGGTTTCACCAATCCGGACTTTGTCGCCTATGCGGAGTCGTTCGGCGCCAAAGGCTATCGCGTCAAGGCGGCGGGTGAACTGCTGCCGATTCTGCGCGACGCGCTGGCCCAACGGGTGCCGGCCGTGATCGATTGCCCGGTCGACTATCGCGAGAATCTCAAGTTGAGCGACCGGCTGAGCCGTCTGACCGCACCATTCTGACCGGCGGCAAAAATAGGACAGATTTATTTTTTGCCGGAATATTACTGACCACACAATGAAAAATAAATCTGTCCTATTTTTCTGGTAGATGACCCAGCGTTCTCCGGCCTCGCGCTCCTTTGTCGTGCTCTGCGCCATTGGCTTTCTGGCGTTTCTGAGCTACGACATGATCCGCTCGCCCCTGCTGCCGCTCTTTGCCACGCACCTGGGCGCCTCGCCAGAAACCGTCGGCTTCATCGTTGCCGCCTCCACCCTGACCGGCGTCCTGATGAAATTGCCGGCCGGCGTGTTGTCCGATCGCATGGGCCGCAGACTTTTTCTGGGGTTGGGCATCGCGGTCTTTGCCGTCGCGCCGCTGCTCTATCTGGCCGTGACCCAGCTCTGGCAATTGGCGCTGCTCAGATTTTTCCACGGGCTGGCCACGGCCATCTTCACGCCGGTCGCGCTCGCCGTCGTGGCCGACCTCTTTCCGGCCAAGCGGGGCGAGACAATCGGCTGGTATTCGGCGCTGCGGCAGAGCGGCACACTGCTGGGCCGTATGGGCGGCGGCACGCTCATCGACGCCGCCGGTTTTACGGCGGTGTTCATGGTGTGCGGCGGCCTCGGCGGGTTGATGATCGGATTATTTCTTTTCTCCGCAGTGGGACGGCAGCAGACGGCGCATACGGCGCCCGAGCCGCTCTCGTGGGCGCAGCTCTGGGACGGGTTGGTGATTATCGCCCGCCATCCGAAGATCGTCGGGAGCAGTCTGATGCAGGGATTGCAGATGCTGGCGGACGGCGCGCTGATGGCCTTTCTGCCGCTCTACGGTCTATCGGTCGGATTGTCGCCGAGCTCCGTCGGGTTGCTCTTCGGCATCCAGGGTGTTGTTTCGATCCTGGCCCGGCCGGCGATGGGGCGGCTATCGGATCGCGTGGGGCGGCCGCCGATGATCGTTGCCGGGTTGGTGACCTGCGCGGCGGCCTTCGGCCTGCTGCCCTTCACGGTGTCATTGGCGGCGATGGCCGCACCCGCCGCGCTCTTCGGTTTTGGCGGCGCCGTTGTGGCCTCGGCCACGTCGGCCTACGTGGCCGACCTGACCCGGGTCGGGTCATTGGGTTCCGCCATGGGTGTTTTCGGCATGTTGATGGACGTGGGCCACGCGAGCGGCCCCCTCATCGGCGGCCTGCTGATTCACGCGTTCGGCTATCGGCCGGCGTTTGCCATCATTGGCGTCATCCTGCTCGTCGGTCTGGGGATCTTTCTGCTCATCGAGCGGCAGGCCGCCACGCGCAGGAATCTTCTTTGACAGTGAAAATCGACGTTTGCTACCATCTCGTTGATACACGCGTTCCTCTTTCTTACCCTCTCCCCGGTGAGGGGAGAGGCCTGCCTGCCGGCAGGCAGGGAAGCGTGAGGGGGAGGGTCTAAATGTTTTCAGGTATCATCGAAGAAATGGGCGTGTTGACGGCGCTGACCCGTCACCCGGAAGGGGTGCGCGTCGGCATCATGGCCAAAGAGCTCCTGGCTGAGCTGGAGGTCGGGGAGAGCGTGGCCGTGAACGGCGCCTGCCTGACCGTCGCGGCCAAACAACCCGCGTCGTTCGACGCCGATCTGTCGCCGGAAACGTTGCAACGGACCACCTTCGGCCGGATCGCGGTCGGCGACGGCCTGAATCTGGAGCGCTCGCTGCGCTTCAACGGCCGGGTCGGCGGCCATCTGGTGGCCGGTCATGTGGACGGCGTCGGGCGAATCCATGAGCGACGGCAGGAAGGCAACGGCCTGGTGCTCTCGATCGAGGTGCCGAAGGAACTCCTGCGCTATTGCGTCGAGAAAGGCTCGATCGCCGTGGACGGCGTCAGCCTGACGATCAACCAGATCGACAGCGGCCGGATCAGCGTGTCGATCGTCCCCCATACGGCCAAAGCCACGACGCTGGGCGTGAAGGGCGTTGACGCAGCCGTTAATTTGGAAACGGATTTGATCGCCAAGCACGTTGAGCGATTGTTGCTAGGCGACCGGCTTGGGCAGGAACCGAAGATCGATCTGGATTACATGAAACGGAAAGGATTGCTGTAGGGGCGGGTTTCAAACCCGCCCCTACGTCCCAAGATTTTCCGGCCCGGTAATCCCGAGGCTGTCCATCTTGTACTTGAGGATGCGGCGGCTGATGCCCAGCAACTGGGCGGCGTGGGTCTGCACGAAGTTGGCCCGCTTCAGCGCGTCCGTGATCAGTTCCCGCTCGAATTCCATCACCGCGTAGTCGAACGACTGCCGCCCGGCCGTGACCTGATCCTTCATCTGCACGCTCTTGGTGTCGCTCCGTAACCGCAGCGGCAGGTCGGTGATCGTGATCTGGTCGCCTTCGTTGATCGTCAGAATCTGCTCGACGACGTTTTCCATCTCCCGGATGTTGCCCGGCCAGGGATAATGGGTCAGCAGCGACAGCACCTCGGGCGTTATCTGTTTGGGGGACTGGCCCCGCTCGCCGGCTTTTTTAGAGACAAAATGGCGCAGCAGCAGCGGGATGTCCTCCTTGCGTTCCCGCAGCGGCGGCAGATGGACCGGCACGACGTTGATCCGGTAGAAGAGATCCTCGCGGAACTGGCCTTTCCGCATCGCGGTTTCCAGATCCTTGTTCGTGGCCGTGACCAGCCGGACGTCCACCTTGATGCTTTGCGTGCCGCCTAAACGGGTGAATTCCCGTTCCTGCAGCACGCGCAGCAGCTTGGACTGGGTGGAGGGGCTGATGTCGGCGATCTCGTCCAGGAAGAGCGTGCCCTGGTTCGCCGACTCGAACTGGCCCTGACGCCGAAGATGGGCGTCGGTGAAGGCGCCCTTCTCATGGCCGAACAATTCCGCCTCGATCAATGTCTCCGGAATGGCGGCGCAATTGATGGCGATGAAGGGTTTGTCCCGCCGCTTGCTCTTGAAGTGCAGCGCGCGGGCGACCAACTCCTTGCCGGTGCCGCTTTCGCCCGTGATGAGCACGGTGGTTTTCGCGTCGGCCAGTTGATCGACCTTGGCAAAGACCTCCTGCATGGATTTGCATTTCCCGATGATCTGGTCCAGGCCGTAACGGCGGGCCAGCTCCTCGCGCAGGTGGCGCACTTCCTGCTCCAGGCCGACCCGTTCCAGCGCCTGCCGGACGATCAATTTGAGCTCTTCGATTTCGAACGGCTTGGTGAGGTAGTCGGTCGCCCCCAGTTTCATCGCGTCCACCGCGGTGCGGACCGTTTTGGTCGCGGTCAGCATGATGAGGGGGGTTATGTGGTCGGTCGCCCGGAGTTTTTCCAGCACCTTGATGCCGTCCATGCCGGGCATGATGATGTCGAGCAGGATCAGGTCGGGTTTGGACTGGGAGGCGATCTCCAGCGCCCGCTCCCCCGAATCGGCCTCCAGGACGGTGTACTCCTGGTCCTGGGTGGACGAAGAGGTCAGCACGGCTTTGAGCGATTCCCGGACGCTCGCTTCGTCGTCGACCAGCAGGATCGTGGCGG
>CAZJRH010000364.1:0-1604 GCA_964548215.1 uncultured Nitrospirota bacterium | reverse complement strand
CAGGCCCCGCTCCATCAACCAGTCAAACCGTTCGTCGGCCTTCAACGCCCGAGCCAGGGCCAGCGTCTCCGCGTCCCCCTGCTGCGCCAGCGCCCGAAGATAGACGTCAAACGCCAGATCGCTGAAATCAAACCCGTTGGTGAAATACCACGACCCCAGCGGATACATTTCCAGATCGATGAGAAGGCCCGCAACCGAGGGATGCGTGGCGCTGAACTCGGCCTCGGCCGCCAGCACCGGAAAGATTTCCGTCTCCCAAAAACGCCAATCCAGCGGCGACATGCCCCCGATCGTCTGCCCCTGCGCCCCGAGCGCCTTCGGATAGTCCGACAACGGCGCATGCGCGCCCGGATAATGCGAGCCCATGAACCATTTCACGCCGGTGTTGCGCAGCAGCCGGTCCATCCGGGCCCACTGCTCCAGCAGCGCCCGTTGATCTGTCGCGCGATCATCCGCCGTCAATAATTCCGCGTCGCTGCTGCCCCAGAGCAGGTTGAGGCGCCCCTCGACGAAGAGATTCCGGACCGCCTGCTGAAACGGCGCCTCCCGATCGACGTAGACCCAGCCGGCCCGCATCCCGTCCTCCAGAATCCATCGGTAGCGCCGATCGAGCGTCGCCAGCCAGCGCGCGCGTTCGCCCGCCTCCGGCGCAGGGGCGGCCATCGCATTGACGACGCGAAGCGGCCCGGGCACGGCGCGCGGCAGCGGTGACGATCGCCAGAAAGCGGGTTGGGCCGCATCAGGCGCTTTGAACTCGCCAGCGGCGTTGGCCGTCCATTCGGCCGTTTCCCCGTGCCATTGCATCGCATAGCCGGCGATCCGTTCGACCAATTGCCGCCGGGCCAAGCGACGCGCCGGATCATCCGACAACGGCGTATCGACCTGATAGGCCCCCGTGGGATTGAAGAATTGGCGCGACGCCACCACCACCAGTCCCCTGCCCCGTCGGCCCATGGCGACGGCCGGTATGGGCGTTCCCTGGGGCGCGTCGCCCCTCAACGACCCCGTGGGCGACGAGGAGACCAGCACGGCGGCGCCGGCGCCCGCGTCCAGCGCGGCCATGCGCGGCAAGGACAGCCGTTCGGGCAAACCGTCGGTCAGCGGATGGCGCGGGGCCACGTACAACCACGGCGCTTCATAGAGCGTGTTCGAATAGTGGTCCTCGTGGTCCGTCAACCCGCCTTTGTGAATCAGGATCTGGATTTGCAGCCGCCGCAGCAGCGCGTTGAACAGCGTTCGCTCATTTTCCCCGGCGTCACCGCCGGAGAGATTGACCGGCGTCCCCAGCAAGAGCACGCCGCCATCGCTCACAAACTCCGCCAGCGGCGCCAGGGCCCGGGCGTTCAACATCGCCCCCGGCAACTCGGGCGTGCTGCCCGACAGCAGCATGATGGCGTCGTACGAACGGAAGTCCTGCCGGACCAATGCGGGATAGTCGGGGCGGTGGTCGACGGCGTACCCGGCGCGCGCGAAGAGGCGGAGCATACCGTCATGCACGTAGGGGGAGGCCAGTCCGAAATCGAGCACCAGCAGCGCCGGCCGCGCAGGCGGTTGGGTCGATGGCGCGCTCAGCGGCGCACACTGCGCCAGCAGAAGCGCCAGCA
>CAZJRH010000363.1:0-3652 GCA_964548215.1 uncultured Nitrospirota bacterium | reverse complement strand
GCGGCGATGAATCCCTGTCCCTGTGGTTTTTTCACCGACCCGCGCCGCGCCTGCCGGTGCACGCCGCCGCAGATCCAGCGCTACCGCGCCAAGATCTCCGGGCCGTTGATGGACCGCATCGACGTGCAGGTGGAGGTGCCGGCCGTGCCGTTTCAGCATCTCTCCGACGACCGGCCGGCCGAGGCGTCGTCCACGATCCGGGCGCGCGTGGTCAAGGCCCGGGCGGCGCAGCGCGCGCGCTACGCGGCCGACGGCATCAGCTGCAATGCGCAGTTGTCATCCCGTCTCGTGAAGAAGTATTGCGGGATCGACCGGGACGGCAAGCGGCTGCTGGAGCTGGCGATGCGGCGGTTCGGGCTCTCCGCGCGCGCCTATGCGCGCATCCTGAAGATGTCGCGCACGATCGCCGATTTGAGCGATCGGGAGCGGATCGAGCCAAGCGACGTGGCCGAGGCCATCGCCTGCCGGTCGTTTGACCGCGGGCTGGGCGATCGCCGGATGGAAGGGACGGCGTGATAGACGAGATCGGCCGTCATACAGCCCCCCCTCCCACGGTTCCCCCATGGTGGAAGGGGCCGTACTGGCTGTGGGTGCTGGCGGTGGCGGGCGTGCTGGGCCTGCTGACGGCCGGGTCGGGGACGGCCGCGATTTGGTATCTGTCCCGCGACCTGCCCGATGTGGCCGTGGTGCAATCCTATCGTCCCAGCCAGGTCACGCAGGTCTATGCCGACAATAATGAGTTGATCGGGCAGTTTTACGTCGAGAAGCGGTTGCTGGTGCCGATGAGCCGCATTCCCCCCGTGCTCTCGCAGGCGATCATCGCGGTGGAGGACACGCGATTTTTCGAGCACCGGGGCATCGACCCGATCGGCATCCTCCGGGCCTTTCTGACGAATCTGGGTTCCATGGAGGTGCGCCAGGGCGCCAGCACGATCACGCAGCAGTTGGCGCGCGCGCTCTTTCTTACGTCTGAGCGGAGCCTGACCCGGAAAATCAAAGAGGCGCTGCTTGCCAGGAAGATCGAGCGGCTGCTGACGAAGGATCAGATTCTGGAGCTGTATCTGAACCAGATCTATTTCGGGCAGGGCGTCTATGGTGTGCAGGCCGCGGCACAGACCTATTTCGGCAAGGATGTCGACAAACTCAATCTCGCCGAGGCGGCGTTTATCGCCAGCCTGCCCAAGGCGCCCAGCGATTATTCGCCCTACCGCCACCCGGAGCGGGCCAAGCAGCGGCAGGGCGTGGTGCTGCGACGCATGGTCGACGAAGGGTACATCGATGAAACGCAATTGCGGGAGGCGTATGAGCAGGATCTCTACTTCGAGCGGCCGACGCTGGCGGAGGAGATTGCGCCCTACTTTGTCGAGGCGATCCGCCAGCATCTGAAGGCGCAGTATGGAGAGGACGCTGTCTATAAGGGCGGCTTGAAGGTTTATACCACGCTCAACGTCGCGCTGCAGCAGGCGGCCAGGCGGGCCATGGCGCAGGGGCTGCGCGAATTGGATAAGCGGCAGGGGTTTCGCGGGCCGATCGGCCGGCAGGAGCCTGAGACGGCGGTTCCAACTGAAGCGGAGGCCGCGGAGGCTGCAAGGGTGGGTAGCTTGCGCACGGCACAGATCAAGCCGGGTGATCTGCTGGAAGCGGTGGTCACAAAGGTGGAGGAAGAGTCGGTCGATGTGGCCGTGGGACAGGAGCTGACGGGCACGATTGCCAAGCCGGACATGGCATGGGCCAGCCGAAAACTGACGGGGCCTTATTTCTCAAAAGTGGATGATATAGAGAACTTTACTCCAAAAGATATAGTAAAAGTGGGAGATATAATCACAATCGGAGTCATAAAAATAGATAAAAGTGGAATAAAAGCAACATTTTCGTTGGAGCAGGAACCATTGGTCGAAGGGGCGCTCCTGGCCTTGGATCCGCAAACCGGCAGTATACGGGCCATGGTGGGCGGCTATGATTTCCGCCGCAGCGAATTCAACCGCGCCATTCAGGCCCGGCGCCAGCCGGGCTCCGCCTTCAAGCCGTTCATTTACGCGGCGGCCCTGGAACGGGGTTTGACCCCGTCGACCATTCTCATCGACGGGCCGATCATTTATCATGATTCCGCTCTCGACAAGGTCTGGAAACCGGTCAATTATGAGGACAAGTTCTACGGTGCCGTGACCCTGCGGGAAGCGTTCATTCACTCGCGCAACCTGGCTACGATCCGGTTGCTGGAGCAGGTGGGCATTCCCGCAGCCGTGCGGATGGCCGAGCGGCTGGGCATTCGGAGCCCGATGTCCCGGGATCTGTCGCTGGCGCTGGGTTCGTCCAGTGTGACGCTTCTGGAGTTGACATCGGCCTACGGTGTGCTGGCCAATGAGGGCGTGCGCGTCGATTCATTGATGGTCCGGTCGGTGACCGATGCGGCCGGGCAGGTGCTGGAAATGCACGAGCCGATGCCCTACGAAGTGCTGCCCCGCACCACGTCCTATTTGATGACCAATCTGCTGCAGGATGCGGTGCAGCGCGGCACGGGGCAGGGCGCCAAATCCCTGCCGCGGCCGGTGGCCGGCAAGACCGGCACGACCAATGATTTTACCGATGCCTGGTTCGTCGGTTACACGCCGAATCTGGCCGTGGGGACCTGGGTCGGCTTCGACGACCGGCGCTCACTGGGCGAGCGGGAAGCCGGCGCGCGGGTGGCGCTGCCGATCTGGGTGGACTTCATGCGGGTTGCGCTGTCGCTCCTGCCGCAGACTACCTTTGAGATCCCCGAAGAAATTCTCTTCGCTAAGATCGATCCGGAGACGGGCCTGCTGGCCTCCCCGGGTGAATCGGGTTCGGTGGTGGAACTGTTTGTATCGGGCACGGAGCCGACTCGCTCGGCGGAGCCACGCCCCCGGGTGATCGATTTTTATCGGCTTGAGAGCCAGGCGCCTGCGCTGGCCCCAGCGGGCCCGGCGTCCTGAGCGCAGGTTCCCGTTGGGCAGGGTGGTGTTGGCTGAGAATATAAGGGTGCTATTGAAATTCGCGTGCCAATTGTGATGTTGTAGGACGTAACGGGAGGTTGGTGTATGGCAGTCAAAGTGGCGATTAACGGGTTTGGGCGCATCGGCCGGGCCCTCTTGCGGGCGGCCTGGAGCGACCGTCGGCTGGAATGGGTCGCGATCAACGACCTGACCGATGCCAAAACGCTGGCGCATTTGCTCAAGTATGACTCCGTGCATGGCCGGTTTGCCGGCCAGGTGGAGGCCAGGGAGAACGAGCTGGTCATCGACGGCCGGCCGGTGGCGATTCTCAGCGAGCGGGAGCCGGCCAAGCTGCCGTGGAAGTCGCTCGGCGCGCAGATCGTGGTCGAATCGACGGGCCGCTTCGTGGACCGGGCCGGCGCCGGCCAGCACCTGCAGGCGGGCGCCGCCAAAGTGATTATTTCAGCGCCGGCCAAAGAGCCGGACCTGACGGTGGTGATGGGCGTCAATCACGCGGCCTACAAGCCGGCCGACCACCACATCGTCTCGAATGCCTCCTGCACGACCAATTGCCTGGCCCCGGTCGCGAAAGTGCTGCTGGACCACATCGGCATCCGGCATGGTCTCATGACGACGGTGCATTCGTATACCAATGATCAGCAATTATTAGATTTGCCCCACAAGGATCTGCGTCGCGC
>CAZJRH010000362.1:0-1951 GCA_964548215.1 uncultured Nitrospirota bacterium | reverse complement strand
TTGTCCTTGAAGAACTGGTTGACGTATTCGATGGCGCTGATTGGATAGTCCTGCTTTGCCGCGCGGGCAAAATCGAGGATGCCCAACTGCTCGCCCAACTCCCAGTGAGGGCGCGGCGTAAATTTGAACGCCGGCGCCGTGCCCCATCGTCTGAGTTCTTTATTATCGGCCGCGCCCGTGCCGGCCGGCACGGAGGCATGGGGCAGGTTCGGGATCTGCAACGCCGCCTGCAGCAGCGCCTCGTCCTGCTCCCGCAGCCGCGCTTCACGCTCTTTTAATGTCTCGCCGAGCTGCCGGACCTTCTCCATCACATCATCGGCGGGCTTGCCTTTCGACTTTCGCGCTCCCACCTCGCTCGACAGCGTGTTGCGCTCCTGGCGCAGCCCCTCCACCTCCGCGACCAGCGCCAGCCGCTCCTGGTCCCGGCGGCGCCAGTCGTCCAACGGAATGTTGATGCCGCGCCGGGCCATGGCTGCATCGACACGCTCGGCTTCTTCTCGGAGTAATCGGGGATCAAGCACGCGTTGTCATCCTGTGTATCGGCTGTATCGACGACATCGGAAGGCAGGCCACTCTAGCATGCGTTCGCGTGATAGGTCAATTGAAGTCAGGGGGAGATGCCTCATCCCTGCCTGCCGGCAGGCAGGTCCCTCCGATCCCCCCATCGCCCATACGTAATTGCGTCCCGGCTCGCATCGTCAAACCGATGCTCGGCTTGTCCGGGTTGCACTCATGTTTCCCCGTGTGATACAGTGCGAGCCGTTTTTCATGTGGAGATATCACGATGTCCGTTACGTACCAACCCAGCCGGATTCGACGCAAACGAACCCATGGTTTTCGGAAACGCATGAGCACGCCCGGCGGTCGCATGGTCCTCAAACGGCGGCGGGCAAAAGGTCGCCGCCGCCTCACCACCGTGGGGTAAGTGCATTCCCCGGCGCCGCTCACAGCCGACCTGGCGGCAGCTTCGTATCGCCGACGAGCGTGAAATCGCGTCGATCTTTCGCGTCGGCCGCCGCCTGAAAACCCGGGAATTCACGATGATCTACCGCACCACACACGCGCCCTACACCCGCTTCGGCATCCTCGTCGGCCGGCGCTTGGGCAACGCCGTCGTGCGCAACCGGATCAAACGGCGCTGCCGCGAATTGGTCCGGCAGCCCGACATGCAACACGGCCCGTACGACATTCTGATCCTGCCCCAGGCTCCGACGACGCAACTGCCGCCGGCGGCGCTGCGCGACCGGCTGCGCGCCCTGCTGGATGATCTGGGATAACCCCGTGCAAACACTGTTGCTGCGGCTGCTGCACGGCTATCGGCGCTGGATATCACCCGCGTTGCCGCCGGCGTGCCGGTTCTACCCCTCCTGTTCGGCCTATGCCGTCGATGCCATCACCCGGCACGGCGCCCTGTGGGGCGGTTGGCTGACCTGCAAACGCGTGGCCTGCTGCCATCCCTATCATGCCGGCGGCTATGATCCCGTTCCCGACTAGACCATGGGGGAGACGGAAAAGCGACTCGTAATCTTCCTGCTGCTGTCGGTGGCGATCGTCTATTTCTTTACCACCTTCAGCCAGCCGGTGCTGCCGCCGCCGGCCACACCGCCCCCCGCGCCCTCAACCGCGGCGCCGGAGACCGCTCCTCCCGTTCTCTCCACTCAGGCCGACAGCGGGCCCGGCGAGATGAATCCGCCGCCCGCGCCCGCCCGGACGATCACGATCGACACTCCCCTCTATCGGGCGCAGTTGACCACGGCCGGCGGCGTGCTGACACGATGGGAACTGAAACGCTACACGGAAACGGTCGACGGCGCCGATCCCGTGGTGCTCTTTCCCCCCGTCGATCTTGAGGCGGCCCAGGCGCCATTGTCGCTGATGCTGCCGGGCCTGGATCCCGCCACGGCAGCGGCCGTGAATGGGGCGATCTATCGCGTGGAGGGCGGCGATGCCC
>CAZJRH010000361.1:0-1509 GCA_964548215.1 uncultured Nitrospirota bacterium | reverse complement strand
TAGCCGGGCGCGCGGAGATCGATCGATTGGAGCGAGGGCGCGTAGAGCCGCACACCATGAATGACGCGTGAAAATTTGGCGGGCGTGTCGATTTCCTCGGCGGCTTCCTTGACCAGGATGCCGGTGGTGTGAATGCGGGCGCCAGGGTCTGGTTTGGATTCGATGACGACAACCCTGAGGCCACGCAAAGCCGCCGAGCGGGCGCAGATCAACCCAGCAAAACTGGCGCCGACAATAACGAGATCAACTTCGCGCAGGGTCACGCTAACCCTGATTTTCGGGAGTAACTTTGATTGATGTCACCTGGTGCCTGCGCTTTTTCAGAATTTCGAAGCGGAAGCCGTGGAAGTTGAAGACCTGGCCTACTTCCGGAATCATGCGGGCGTCGTGGATCACGAGGCCAGCGAGGGTTGTCGCTTCCTCGTCGGGCAGACTCCAGTTGAAGGCGCGGTTCAGATCGCGCAAGGGGACCGATCCATCGACGTGGTAGGAGCCGTCTTTCAATTGGCGGATGCCTGCGGTGACAAAATCATGCTCATCCTTGATGTCGCCGATAATTTCTTCGATGATGTCTTCGAGCGTGATGAGGCCCTGCACTTCGCCATACTCATCCACCACAATTGCAAAGTGGGTCTTGCGCCGGAGGAAGGCCTTGAGCTGGTCAGCCAGGGGCCGCGTGTCTGGCACAAACCACGCCGGGTTCATGACCTCCTCGATGCTGATTTTTGTCGCATCGCCGTCATTTTCCTGAATGGCGGCGAAGAGGTCCTTGGCATGCAAGATTCCAACAATATTTTCCTGCTTGTCTTTCCAGACGGGAATTCGCGTGTGGCCGGACTTGAGAACCTGCTTGACTATTTTCTCAGGCGTATCGGCGCCGTCAATGGACACCATCTTGGTGCGGTGGATCATGACATCGACGATTTCGAGGTCCTGCAGATCAAGCACGCCACCCAGCATGTAGCGGTCGTTGGTGACGAAACTGCCTTCCTTGTGGCGCAAGTCAATGGTGCCGCGCAATTCATCATGGGCGGACAGGATATCGGTGGTGCTGGAAACATTGACGCCAAAGGCGCTCAGCACGTTTCTGACGATGTATTCGACGGCGATCACGATGGGGCCAAAAACCGCAACGAGAATGCGAACCAGCGGCGCTACGGTGAGCGCCACCCGGTCTGGGTAGGCAATGGCGTAGGTCTTGGGCATGACTTCGCAGAAGATGAGCACCAGCACCGTCATGACGGCAGAGGCGATAACGGCGCCACTATCGCCAAAGGCCTTGATGAGGGCCGCGGTGGCAATCGCCGAGGCCGTGATGTTGGCCACGTTGTTGCCGAGCAGCAACGCGCCGATCAGGCGCTCGCGGGTTTTTGTGAGTTTCAAAACCAGCGATGAGCGCCAGTTGCCGCGCCGCTCCAGCTCCGTCAGGCGCGCGCGCGAGGTGGCGGTCATCCCGGTTTCGGCGGCCGAGAAAAATGCCGACATCAGCATCAACAAGACAATTGCGAA
>CAZJRH010000360.1:0-2278 GCA_964548215.1 uncultured Nitrospirota bacterium | reverse complement strand
CGTCGGCGGCCGAGATCGAGCCGGGCGGCGAAGCCAACTATGAAGATCCGCTGGCCGAGGAGGCCGACAGCCCCGTGCGCGGGCTGGTCCACCGCTACCCCGACCGCGTGCTGCTGATGGTGACGACCCAATGCCCGATCTACTGCCGGTTCTGTACGCGCAAGCGGATCATCGGCAAACCCGGCATCATCTCGATGGCGACGATCCGGGCCGGCATCGACTATATCCGGCGCCATCCGGAGATCCGCGACGTGCTGCTCTCCGGCGGCGATCCGCTGATGGTCAAGGATGAAATCCTCGAGCAGATCCTTCGCGAGCTGCGGGCCATTCCCCACGTCGAGGTGCTGCGCATCGGCACCCGAGTGCCCGGCGCGCTGCCCCAGCGGATCACGCCCGAATTGTGCGCCATCCTCAAACAATTCCATCCGCTCTACATGAATATCCACTTCAACCATCCGGATGAAATCACGCCGGAGGTCGAGCTGGCCTGCGGGCTTCTGGCCGACGCCGGCATTCCTTTAGGCAGCCAGACCGTGTTGCTCAAGGGGATCAACGACGATCCGGAGATTATGAAGGCGCTCATGCACAAGCTGCTGACGATCCGGGTCAAACCGTACTATCTCTATCAGGCCGATTTGATCAAAGGCACCGAGCATTTCCGCACCACGGTGGAAAAGGGGCTGGAGATCATTGAGGCGCTGCAGGGCCACACCACCGGCTTCGCCGTTCCCAAATATGTGATCGACGCGCCGGGCGGCGGCGGCAAAGTGCCCGTCTCGCCCCAGACGCTGATCGGTCTTTCACCTGACGGCGCCGTCATCAAAAACTACGAAGGCAAAACCTACCGCTATCCCCAGCCGAAGGCGGAAGTCACCGCCGACTGCGCCGATCTGCCCTCCTCTCACGGTAACAACACCGCTCCCTGTGAGCGGTAGTGAAAAGGGCTTAGCCTGGGTGGGTGATCTGCCCGTGTCGCTTGCCGGCAGGCAGGGAGGCCGCTTCCTCCATGGCTATCAATACCATAGTCGCACCGGAGGAGCTGCTGCACCACGCTGGAAAGTAAATTTGTCCCATTTTTCTAATGACCCCGCCAGTCAAGACCATTTGACAACCTTGTAGTGGCGGTTCACCGAACCGCCCATCCCTGCCAGTCATTTGCGCGGCAGCATGAATGTCATATCGCAAGACCTGGTCCCCTAGATTTTCAAGTATTAATGCCCCCGGAATTCAGGACGTTATTCCCCTTCGCCCTCCTGGTGGAATCCTGCCACGATGGCCTCGAGCTCTTTGACCAATGAATCATCCTCGCGGGATCCATCGTCTCTCAACCCAGGTACAATACCGAGTTCGTCAAGGCGCTCGAATACCGGGCGCATAGCTTGTTCCTCGTTTCGGTAAAAAGCACTTCCCCTGATACGCGTGAATACCCAGCCCAATCGCTCGAGGATCGCTTGGCGGGCTATGTCATCAGCAAGCTTCTCGATAGGATGCCAGCGATCACCGTCACATTCAACGGCAAGACGCTTCCCGTCGCCTTCAACAACCATATCGATACGATAATACCCCACCGGCCACTGGCTACGAACCCTATATCCTTTATTGATGAGGATTCGAAGTACCTGGCGTTCGAACTCCGATTCCGTGCGCGGTTCCTCCTGCTTGAAGAGGCGTATGGTGGACATCGGGTTCTGGGCGTGTAGGATCAGTTCTCGGCGCAGGTCCTCCGTCTTCAAATCGTTATTCGGGTCGAGGGAATGCACAACCCAGAGTTGGTCTTTGGCACGGCTGGCGGCAACGTTGTATCTCTTCTTCGTTGACTCGAAGGCGCCTTCTCCCTTCTTCGCGATCGGGCCGAGGCCATGTTCCTTGCCGCTGTCGATCATCGACAAAAAGATAATGTGACGCTCGTCACCCTGGAACTGGGCCGAATTCCCACAAATAATTCGGCGCTGCTCATATTCAACAGGATCCAGTTCCTTACGCAGCCCCGCGGCGATAAGGCTGGCCTGGTTCTCGCCCACCATTGAAATAACGCCGATTGTCTTGCCGGCGTATTCCGGATGCTGACACATGGCCTTGATCAAATTGACAATGGTCTCTGCCTCCTTCTGGTTGACCTGGTTCTGGGCAACACCGTCGACTCGGTATGCAACACAGGCTGGCTTGATGCGGGTTGAATTGGACTCGCGCAGTGGGCGGATGCGGCCATCGTAGGAAAGCCGGTTGCTGAACGCAATGATCTCTGGGACACAGCGGAAGTGCTCGACGAGACAAATGG
>CAZJRH010000359.1:0-2006 GCA_964548215.1 uncultured Nitrospirota bacterium | reverse complement strand
CCACTTCCAGTACCTGTCCCAGCGTCAGCTCCTTGATCTTCTTGGAGGTCATGATGATCGGCATGGGGCAGAAGTACCCGAGGGTGTCGAGTTTTATATCTGAACGGATCATTGCAGCTCCACAGCAAGTAGCCAGCAGCTAGTAGCGAGTAGCTCGGAGCTATTGGCTACCAGCTATTTGCTATTCGCTAAATAAATAAATTCACGCTGCCCTGGCGGGCCTCGGCCAGATAGGTGCTGACACCGGCCAGTTGGTCCACGCCTTCGATGAGGGTGTCCTTCGTGACGCCCATCATGCCCATCGTGGTCGTGCAGGCGATGAACTTCACGCCCAGGTCCTGCGCCGTCTCGCGCAACTCCGCGATCCCGGGCATGCGGCTCCGATGCATGACTCGCTTCATCATGCTGGTGCCCAACCCCCCGAAATGAAACCGGGAGAGCGGCAGACGCCCGGCCCCGCCCTTGTTCAGAAACCCGAACATCCGGCGCAGGAGGTCCTTCGCGCCACTGGTGGCCCCCTCGCGTCGGATGACGTTCAACCCCCAGAAGGTGAAGAACATCGTGACCTGCATGCCCATCGCGGCCGCGCCGGTGGCGATGATGAAGGCCGCCATCACGCGGTCGAAATCCCCGCTCAGGACGACGAGAGTCACCCGGTCGGTCTTGCTCTCTTGAAGCTCTGCCAGCGCCACGGCCGGCTCAAGTTTTGTGGGACCCATACGTCACCTCACCGTCTGCCGGCTCAAAATGCGGCGAACGAACGTCGTTATAGTAGTATGCGTTTCTTTGGGCTGTCAATCCTTCGCCCCTGCTCAGGATTGAGGCTGAGCGGCGCCGTCAAGAAAGCCTCCGGGTCCGGCGCGACCGTTGTGCCCGTGAAAAACCATGGGTTTTATGTGCGCGCCCGCACGTTTTCAAGGAGCCTTTTCATCCATCAGCAACCCGATCGCCCGCGTGATTTGATCGCGGGTCCCCAGCAGCGAGAGCACGTCGCCTTCCTCCATCCGGACCTTCTCCTTGGGATTGGACTCGGTCACTCCCCGGCGGGTCAGTGCGATCACCGAGGCGCCGGTCCTGGGACGGATCGACACCTGGCCGATGGTCTTGCCGAGCGCCGGCGAGCCGGCCTCGATGCGGCAGGTGTCCACTTCCACGTCCGTGAGCGTACCGCGGCGCAGGTGGTGCGCAAGGTCCGGCAACTCCCCGCGCCGGAACAGCGCGTAGCCCTCCTTCCGAATCTGTTCCGCCTTTTGGACAATGACCGCCTGCGGCATTTTGTAGGTCTGCAGGACCAGCGCAAAGATTTCGATCGACGTTTCAAACTCCTCCGGCACGACCTCGTCGGCCCCCAGTTGATGCAGGTCCTCCATCTCGCGCAGATAGCGCGTACGCACGATGATGTGCAGGTCGGGATTGAGTCCGCGCGCGATCTGCACGGCGCGCCGCGCCGCGAAAGGGTCCGAGATGGCGACCACCAGGACGCGGGCATCGTTGATCCGGACATGATGCATCACGTTGGGATTGGTCGCATCGCCGTAAAAAATCTTCACGCCGTTCTGCACCTCGCGCCGGACGGTCTCGCCGTCCAGATCCAACGCCAGGTAGGGGATTTCCGTTTCCTCCAGCACGCGGACCAGATTGCGCCCGCTCAGTCCATACCCCATCACGATCACGTGGTCCTTGATCTTCAGATGGCGCGATGCCTGTTGCACCGGCGCGGCCGTCTTGTCGGGATACCAGTGCCGCAGACGCTGAACCGCCTCGACCCGCCTCGCCAGATGGGGCGCGCCCTGCATCAGCAGCGGCGTGATCCCCATCGTGAGCACCGAGACCGCCAGAAAGACCTGATAGGACTCCCCAACCAGCAAGCCGGTCTGTTCGCCCTGCTGCGCCAGCACGAAGCTGAACTCCCCGACCTGCGCCAGCGAGATCCCGGCCAGAATCCCCGCACGGAGCGGGTAGCCCGACGCCACCACCGGGATCGCGCCCATTACGAACTTGCCCAC
>CAZJRH010000358.1:0-9470 GCA_964548215.1 uncultured Nitrospirota bacterium | reverse complement strand
GACGATGATGTCGTGGCGCCGGGCGAAGTCCACCAGCCGGGCGAAGAACTCCGGCGTGGCGCAGGCCGCCGTCGGGTTGTTGGGGTAGTTGAGGTAGAGCATCCGGGCCCGCCGGAGGACGTCGGCCGGGATGGCGTCGAGGTCGGGGAGGAAGTCCCGCTCGGCCCGGAGGGGCATGAAGTAGGGCTCGCCGCCGGCGAACCAGGTCCCGGCCGCGTAGACCGGGTACCCGGGGTCGGGGACCAGGACCACGTCGCCGGGGTTCACGAACGCCAGCGGCATGTGGGCGGTGCCCTCCTTGGAGCCGATCAGCGTCAGCACCTCCGTCTGCGGGTCGAGCGTCACGTTGAAGCGCTCCCGGTACCAGCGGGCCACCGCCTCGCGAAAGCGCAGCATGCCCTCGTACGACGGGTACTGATGGTGGCGGGGATCCGTGGCGGCGCGTTGCAGCCGTTCGATGATGTGGGGCGGCGTCGGCAGGTCCGGATCGCCGATGCCCAGATTGATGATGTCGACGCCCTTGCGGATCGCCTCCTGCTTCATCTTGTCGATGGCCGCGAACAGATAGGGCGGCAGTTGCTCGATACGCTGCGCAGGCTGAAAGTGCCGCGTCTGTTTTCCTTTACCCTTCACCCCTTACCCTGTTTTTTCAATAAATCCTGCATTGAATAAAAGCCCGACGGCTGATCGACGATCCAGCGCGCGGCCAGCAGCGCGCCGCGGGCGAAATTGTCCCGGCTCCCGGCCCGATGGGTCAGTTCCAGCCGTTCGCCGGCGCCCGCAAAAAGCACCGTATGATCGCCAACGATGTCGCCGCCCCGGATCGATTGAATGCCGATCTGTCCCGTCTGGCGGGCCGCGTCGAGGCCGTGGCGCGAATAGACGGCCGCCTGCTCCAGCGCGCGGCCGGTGGTGTCGGCCAGCAGACGGGCCAGGTGCAGCGCCGTTCCGCTGGGGGCGTCTTTTTTCATCCGATGATGCGCCTCGGTAATCTCGATGTCGTACGAGGGCCCCAGCGCCTTGGCGGCCTGCGCGGCCTGTTGAAAGAGCAGGTTGACGCCGATGCTCATGTTGGGCGAGTAGAGCAGGGCGACCTTCTTGGCCGCCGCCTTGAGCGCCTTCTGCTGCGCCTCCGTCAATCCCGTGGTGCCGATCACCAGCGGCACGCCGGCATTGGCGGCCAGCCCGGCGGTCTCCACGGTGACTTCGGGCGCGGTGAAGTCGATGACCACGCGCGCCTGTTTCAGCGCGCGCGGCAGATCGGGCGTGACCGTGACGCCGATTTTTTCGCCGCCCGCCGCTTCGCCGGCGTCCCGACCGATCGCGGCATGCGCTTGGTATTCGATGGCGGCGGCGAGCGACAACTCCTTGTGGTCGCGCAACAATCCGATGATCTGGGCGCCCATGCGCCCCGCCGCGCCCATGACGATCACGGGAATCATGCGATCAATCCATGACGCCGGAGCGCGTCGGCCAGCCTGGTCTTGGTGTCCGGTTGCATGGCGCAGAGCGGCAGGCGCAGCTCGTCGGTGCATCGGCCCATCAGGGCCAGCGCGGTCTTGACGGGAATCGGGTTCGTTTCCAGGAAGAGCGCGTTCGTGAGCGGCAGGAGCCGGCGGTGCATCGTCCGGGCCTGGGCGAAATCGCCCTTGGCGGCCGACGTGATCAGCGCCGCGGTCTCGCGCGGGGCGACGTTGGCCACGACCGAGACGGCGCCCTGGCCGCCCAGCGCCATGATCGGCAGCGTCATGGCGTCATCGCCGGAGAGCACGCTGAGCCGGTCGCCGCACAATTGCAGCACTTCATCAATTTGCTGGATGGAGCCGGAGCCTTCCTTGATCGAGACGATCGCGGGAATCTGGGCGAGACGCGCAACGGTCGACGGCAGCATGTTCACCGACGTGCGTCCCGGAATGTTGTAGAGCATGATCGGCAGGTCGACCGCTTCCGCGATCCGCCGGTAATGCTGATAGAGTCCTTCCTGCGTCGGCTTGTTGTAATAGGGCGTGATCAGCAGCGCGCCGTCGGCGCCCGCCTGCTTGGCGTGGCGGGTCAGGGTGACCGCCTCCTCGGTGCTGTTCGAGCCGGTGCCGGCGACGACCGGCACGCGGTGGTTGACCGCGCCGATCGTGAATTCAATCACCCGCTGGTGCTCGGCGTGCGTGAGCGTGGCCGATTCGCCCGTCGTCCCGCAGGGGACGATGCCGTGCGTGCCCTCGGCGATCTGCCATTCGATCAGGCGGCCCAGCGCCTCTTCGTCAATTTTGCCATTGCGGAAAGGCGTGACGATGGCAACGAGTGAGCCTTTAAACATGACGTTCCTCCCAAAGAGACGTAAGTCGTAAGGGGTGAGGCGTGAGGGGAGAAAACGCCATCGTTCCCCTTACGCCTAACGCCTCACGCCTGACGTCTTCTAATATTTCCACGCTTCTTCCCCCATCTCGCCCTCGTACACCACGCGCGCGTCGCCGGCCAGATAAATGTCGCGGAAGCGGCCCTGCTCCTGGGTGAACGAGACGATTAGAGGATTGCCCCCCCGGGGAAGCAGCGTAACCGGGCTTTTGGCCTGAGCCACCGTGGCGGCGACCAGGGCCGCGGCGACGGCGCCGGTGCCGCAGGCGAGTGTTTCGTCCTCGACGCCCCGCTCATAGGTGCGGATGCGGAGGCGGTGCGGGTCCAGTGTCTGGATAAAATTTACGTTGGCGCCGGCCGGCTGAAACAATTCGTGATGACGGCTCTTGCGTCCCAGCGTCAGCAAGTCGACCGTGTCGACGTCGGGCACCAGATAGACCAGGTGGGGCACGCCCGTGTTGATGAAGTGGCCCTCGCGCGTCGTGCCGTCGATGGGCACCGCCACGTTCCACCGAAAATCGGTCGGATCGGTGAAACGAATGCTGACCTGGTCGTCGGTCACCTCGGCCTGAATCAGCCCGGCCGGTGTTTCAAAGACCATGGCCTTCTTGGCGATGCCCTTCAAATAGGCGAAGCGGGCCGCGCACCGCCCGCCGTTGCCGCTCATTTCGGCCGGGCTGCCGTCGGCGTTGAAGAGCCGCCAGCGAAAATCGGCCTGATGGGGTTGAGACGGCGGCTCGATCAGGATGACGCCGTCCGCCCCCGTGGAGAGGCGGTGGGCGCAGATTTTCCGGATGAGCTCGGAGAGCCCGGCTTCGGGCAAAAACGGCCGGCGATGGTCGATCAGGATGAAATCGTTGCCGCTTCCGGTCAGTTTGGTGAAGGGGATTTTCATCGCCTCCCCATCGTAGCAAAGCGGCGAAAGAGTTGTCTAGCGCGCGGGGATGATTTCGCCGCGGATCAGATCGCGATACGTTTCCCGCTTCCGAATCACCGTGTGCCGTGAACCGCGAACCAGCACTTCGGCGGCCCTCGGCCGGGCATTGTAATTGGAGGCCATCGCGAAACCATAGGCGCCGGCGCTCATGACGGCCAGCAGATCGCCCGGCCGGCATTCCTGTAGCCGGCGGTTCTTGGCCAGGAAATCGCCCGACTCGCAGATCGGCCCCACCACGTCGACCGCGCGCGCGCGGCCCCGGCGACGCTCCACCGGCCGGATCTCATGGTAGGCCCCGTAGAGGCTGGGCCGGATCAGGTCGTTCATGCCCGCGTCGACCACGACGAACGGGTGGGGATGGCCCTCTTTGACATAGAGCACGCGGGTGAGCAGGATGCCGGCGTTGCCGACGATCACGCGCCCCGGCTCGAAGATGAGCGTGCAGCCCGTTGCCGCCAGCCACGGCCGCAGCAGCGGCGTGAGCGCCGCGGCCAGCGCCCTCGGATGGGGCGGCGTTTCCGACTCGTATGTGATGCCTAAACCGCCGCCCAGATCGAGATATTTGACCTGGATGTGCTCCGAGCGCAGCCGCTCGATCAGGCGCAGGACCTTCACGACGGCGTCCAGGAAGGGGCCCAATTGTGTGATCTGCGATCCAATGTGCGCGTGGATGCCGACGATCTCGATATGGCGCAAACCGGCGGCGGTTCGGTAAAAATGGAGCGCCTGCCGGATGTTGACCCCGAATTTGCTTTTTTTCAGGCCGGTGGAGATGTAGGGATGGGTCTTCGGGTCGATGTCGGGATTCACTCGCAGCGCCACCCGCGCCCGCTGCCGGCGCTGCCGGGCGATCCGGTTCAGCAGCTCCAGTTCCTGATAGGATTCCACGTTGAACATGAGGATGCCGGCCTGCAGCGCGTCATGCATTTCCTGCGCCTGCTTGCCGACGCCGGCGAAGACGATCTTGCCCGGTTCGATGCCGGCGGCCAGCGCGCGGTAGAGCTCGCCGCCCGACACCACGTCGGCCCCGCCGCCCTCATCGGCGAACAACTTGAGGATGGCGAGGTTGGAATTGGCTTTGACGGCGAACGCGGTCAGGTGGGGCAGATCGGCGAACGCCTCGTCAAAGGCCAGGAAGTGCCGCCGTAACGTCTGCTCGCTGTAGACGTAGCACGGCGTCCCGACGGCGCGCGCCAGCCTGGGCAGCGGCGTTTTCTCACACCAGAGCGTTTGTCGTCGATATTGGAAGGCGTGCATGGGGGGAATGTGGCTAGGGCGCTGGGTGGCTAGGTAGCTAGGTAGCTAGGGAGAGCCGAGGAGTAAGGGAGGAGTCTTTTCTAGCGACCTCGCTACCTAACAACCTGGCTGCCCTCTTCAGAGAGCAAGTCACTGCCGGACAGGGCCAACCGCTCCAGCGCGCTCTGGTAGGCCTGTTTGAGATTGATATAGCGCACGGTGACCGGCGGTGCCAATTGCGAAATCCATTTCCGATCCAGGAGCATCGAGATGGCGCCCGGCGTGGCGTGGCGCAGGTGCTGGCAGTTGATCACCAGGTCCAGGCGGGTTTGCGCCGCCGTTTCACGCAGCTTGCCGATCAACTGCCTGGCGTTGAAGTGATCGAGCGTGCCTTCCAGATCGATCATGAGGGCCTTGAGACTCTCCGCCTTCCTGGCCTTGACCCGCAGGATGCGGTCGATCTGCTGGGAGACGTTGTCCACGGTCGAGCGCAGGGCGATGAGCGCGTTGGGGATCAATTCCTCCTGCTTGACCGACGCCAGCGCGGGAAATTGCGTTTGCAGCGCCTTGATCGCGCGGCCCACCGGCGTGATCTGTCCCTTCGGCGTGGTGCGGTAGATCAACTGGCGGAAGCGGCGGTTCATCTCCCAGCGGGCGATGAAACGCTGCTGGGTGGCCATGACCCTTGTCAGGATGGAGGGATAGGAATAGAAGGCCTGGTTGGCCCAGAAGAAACCTTCCTGCAGCGCCTCCGGCTTCATCCGCTTGGGCTGGTAGACGACGTGTTTGCCGTCATAGTGCGACCAGTCCCAGTCGAAGATCCGTCCCTCGGCCTTCATCCGGTCGAACAGGACCGTGCCCGGGAGCGGCGTCAGAATGTTGATGTAGGCCAGTTCCACGCGCGCCTTGATCAGAAACTCCACCGTGGTCTCGAAGACCGATTCGTCGTCCGCGTCCGATCCGAAGATGATGCCCGGATTGACCATGATGCCGTGGTCGTGGAAGCACTTGATCTGGTCGGCGTAGTTTTTTTCCTGATTGAATGGCTTGTTCATCTCGGGGAGCACGTCGGTGCTGATCGATTCCATGCCGACGAACATTGCCACGCAGCCGCTCTCGGCCGCCAGCTTGACCATCTCCGGCTCGTTGCCGAGGAACATGGTGCACTGGGCGCCCCACTTGATGTTCAATTCCTTGAGCGCCGTCCAGAGCTTCTTGCAGTAGGCGCGGTTGGAGTTGTGCAGATCGTCGACAAAGGCGAAGATCGTGCCGTCCTCGATGCCGGTCATGACGCGCAGCGAAGTGCTGATCCGGTGCCACACGGGGCCCGTGGTCATCTTGTCGAAGATGAGATTGCGGCGCCATTCCTTGAGCCGCTGAATTTCGGCGACCACCTCTTCGACCGGCCGCCGCCGCGAACTCTTGCCGTTGAACGGCGAGACGCTGCAAAATTCGCAGTCAAAATGGCAGCCCCGGGTTGTTTGAATGCACTGATTGGTCATGTAGGAGCCGTGGGGCAGCAGATCGACCCGAGGATGGGGATACTCCTCCATCGTCGGGTAGGTGTCCATCGCATACATGGACTTGAGCTGCCCCTGCTCGAAGTCGTGAATGATCCGGGGCCAGAGCTCGTCGGCCTCGAATTTCACCACGACGTCCGCGTGCTGCTGCGCTTCCTCTGGACAATAGGTGGCATGCGTGCCGCCGAGGCAGACTTTGACCCCGCGGGCGCGGAACTGGTCGGCGATCTCGTAGCCCCTCGGCGTGTAGCAGGTCATTTGCGTCGAAATCCCGACTAAAAGCCGGTCGGCGCCGACCTCGCGGACGGCCTCGTCGATCAACGCGGGGGTGACGATCGTGCGGCTTTCATCGATGATGCGCACGTCCCAGTGCTTGGGGGTGCGGGCCGCAATGACGGGCAGCGACAGCTTGGGAAACCAGATGGCCTGCATCTCATGATCATTCATGCGGTAGGGGTTGTCTTCCGGATAGGGGTCGATCAGCAGCAGGCGGTAGCGCCCGTGCGGGCGGCTGCCTCCATCGGTGGTCCAAGTCGGATCCAGCCGGAGTTCAACGGATGAGATCATGGCATCGGTCATGGGAGCGCTTTCTTCAATATACCACTGTGAAATGATTGCGGTTGTTTTTCTGGCGGAAGCGGATTCCCTTTCTTACCACAACCAAGCGTAAAGCACAAGGAAATAATGAGAATTAGGGTCCTGGCCGCTCTACTGTTCACCGTCGCTCCAGCTCCTTAATTCGCGCGGCAACTTGGGCCAATGCGGTGGAACCCGGCTGGGTTTTACGGGCCAGTGACTGCTCAAGCGTCAGATAGGCTTTCAGATCCGGCCCGAACTGCTTGGAAAAGCGGCGCCACTCGGCGGTGGAGAGCGCGCTGAGCGCTTTTTTCCGCTCCAGCGCGTAACGGACGGCCTGGCCGACCAGCGCGTGGGCCTGGCGGAAGGGCACGCCTTTGAGCACCAGGTAATCGGCCAGATCGGTGGCCAGCAGGAAGCTGTCGGCCGCGGCCTGCTCCAGCCGCGCCCGATGAATGGTGAGGCCGGGCAGCAGCCGCAGCAGGACGACCAGCGCCGCCTTGGTCGTATCCACGGCATCAAACAGCGGCGGTTTGTCTTCCTGCATGTCGCGGTTGTAGGCCAGCGGCAGCCCCTTCATGATCGTCAGCAGGGCGACCAGGGCGCCGAAGACCCGCCCGCTTTTGCCGCGCACCAGTTCGGCCGTATCAGGATTCCTTTTTTGCGGCATCATGCTGCTGCCCGTGCAGGCGCTTTCCGGCAGCTCAATGAAGCCGAACTCCGCCGACGACCAGAGCACCAGCTCTTCGCCCAGGCGGGACAGGTGCACCATCACGAGCGAGGCTGCAGCCAGGAACTCGATGACGAAGTCGCGGTCGCTGACGGCGTCCAGACTGTTGGCGGTGACGGCCGGAAAGCCCAGCAACTCGGCCAGCCGGTTGCGCGAGATCGGGTAGTTGGTGCCGGCCAGCGCGCCGGCGCCCAGCGGCAGGCACAGGGTCCGCTTCAGCGCGTCGTTGAACCGGCCGTAGTCGCGCTCCAGCATCTCATGGTAGGCCAGCCAGTGATGGCTCAACAGGACGGGCTGGGCCCGTTGCAGATGGGTGTAGCCCGGCATCGGAATGCCCAGGTGGGTTTTGGCCATCTGCACGAGCGTTTGCTGCAGCGCGCGAATCAGGCCCATCACGGCCGTGCTTTCCGCGCGCAGATAGAGACGCAGATCGAGCGCGACCTGGTCGTTCCGGCTGCGGGCCGTGTGCAGTTTGGCCCCGGCCGCGCCGATCCGTTCGGTCAGCCGCCGCTCGACCGCCATGTGGATGTCTTCGTCCGTCGGCAGGAAGGTCATCCGGCCGGCGGTGATCTCCTCTTCGATGGCGCTCAGGCCGGCGCGGATCTGCTCGGTTTCCTGCTCGGAGAGCAGGCCGGCTTCGTGCAGCGCCTGGCAATGGGCGATGCTGCCCGTAATGTCGTGCTTGTAGAGACGGCGGTCGAACGGCAGCGAGGTCGTGAACTGCTCGATCACCGGATCGGTCGCCGACAACCGGCCGGCCCAGGCTTTCGCCGCCGGCGCAGCGGGCTTGGCCGCGCGCGGGGCGCCCTTCGCTCTCGATCGCGGCGCAGCCGGCCGTTTCTTCAGTTTTTTCGCTTTCCGTTTCACCCGTTGCCCCTCACCCGTTGCCCTTTTTCTTCCTGGCCTGCAGCCGTAGCCGCAAGGCATTCAACCGAATAAAGCCCGACGCGTCGCGCTGGTCAAAACCTTCGCCCTTCTCGAACGTTGCCAGTGACGGCTGGTAGAGCGAGGCCGGCGCTTTGCGTCCGATGACCATGGCCTGCCCCTTGAAAAGTCGCAATCGGGCGCTGCCGGTGACGGGCGCCTGAGCCTGGTCGATGGCCGCTTGCAGCATGGTCCGTTCCGGCGAGAACCAGTAGCCGTAATAGATCAGTTCGGCGTAGCGCGGGATCAGGCTGTCGCGTAAATGGAGCACTTCGCGATCGAGCGTGAGCGATTCGACCGCCCGATGCGCCAGGTGGAGCAGCGTGCCGCCGGGCGTCTCATAGACGCCACGCGATTTGATGCCGACGTAGCGATTCTCGACCAGATCCACGCGGCCGATGCCATGCTCGGCGCCGGACGCATTGAGCCGTTCCAGCAGCGCGACCGGCGCGAGCGGCCTGCCGTTGAGTGAAACCGGGTCACCCGCCTCGTAGCCGATCTCGATCACCGCCGGCCGGTCGGGCGCCGACTGGGGCGAACGGGTCCAGCTAAAAAGTTCTTCCGGAGGTTCGGCCCAGGGATCTTCCAGAATGCCCCCTTCGTAACTGATGTGAAACAGGTTCCGGTCGACGCTGTAGGGCTTCGCCTTGGTGGCGGTCACCGCAATGTTGTGGCGCTGGGCGTACTCGATCAGGGCCTGCCGTGAGTCGAAGGTCCATTCCCGCCAGGGGGCGATAATGGCCACCTGCGGGGCGAGCGCCTGGTAGGTGAATTCGAATCGGAGCTGATCGTTGCCTTTGCCGGTCGCGCCGTGGGCGACGGCGTCGGCCCGTTCTTTGAGCGCCAGTTCGATCTGCGCTTTTGCGATCAACGGCCGGGCAATGGAGGTGCCGAGCAGGTAGCCACCCTCATAGACGGCGTTGGCGCGCAACATGGGGAAGAGATAATCGCGCGCGAAGACGTCTCGTAAATCCTGCACCGTGGCTTTGACGGCGCCGCATTTGAGCGCTTTGTCACGCGCGGCGGCCAGATCCTCCTGCTGGCCGATGTCGGCGCAAAAGGCGATCACCTCGCAGCGGTAGTGTTCCCTCAGCCAGGGAATGGCGACGGATGTGTCCAGTCCGCCGGAGTAGGCGAGGACGACTTTTTTCACTTTGTCAGACATCGCGAATTCCTTTCACCACGGAGGCACGGA
>CAZJRH010000357.1:0-2315 GCA_964548215.1 uncultured Nitrospirota bacterium | reverse complement strand
AGCGTCTTGACCCGTCCGTCGAGCATTTCGGGGAATCCGGTCACCTCGGCGACGTCGCGCACCGGCAACCCCTGCTCGCGCAGCAGCCGCGCGGTGCCGCCGGTGGAGATCAGCTCGACGCCCAGCTCGACCAGGGCCCGGGCAAAGGGCGTCAGCCCCTCCTTCTCGGAGACGCTCAGCAGCGCGCGCTGAATTTTTACCGGTCGTTCATCACTCATAATATTCATGCTCTCCTTAATCCTTACCCCGCCGTTGCTTTATTAATCCTTCATCCGCCCTTTCTCAACGACCCGGGCCGAAGACCAGCTTCACCATCTTCTTGAAGGCATCCCGCAGCGCGTGCGCGGGCCGCTCCAACGGCAACCCCCGGTCCAGTCCGGATCGCTCGTCCTCGGTCATCAGCGCCGGCGCGTAGCGTCGCTTCAATTTCGCAATCGCCAGGTAATCGTCCTGCTCGAAAATTTGATAGAGCCAGCGTTGCAGCGGGTTCCACCAGCCGCCCCGGCTGAAACCGGTGGAGAAGTCGATCAGCACGGGACGCCACTGGTCGGTCACCATGATGTTTTTGCTGTTGCGCAGATCGCAGAGCACCACGCCACGTTCATGCACGCCCGTAATGACGCGGCGCAGCTCGTCGAAAAACGCGGCCGGCACGCCGCCCTTGGACAGTTGATCGGCTGTGCGGCCCGGGACCCATTCCACCGCCAGCGCGTAGCGGTCAATCCGCCCGCCGAAAGCCGGAATGCCGGGCAGCCCCGCCAGCCGTTGATAATTTTTTGCTTCTCTCCAGGTCGCCACCAGCCCGATACCCCAGCGATACACCGGCGGGCGGGCCCGATAGTCCTTGACGACGTAGGGCCGGCCGTTCCATTCCACCACCGTCAAATCCGGCTGCCAATAGCGGCCGGGGCGCAACGATCTGGTCGTCGGGGCGGACAGATCGGCCCGCGTCAGAGGGCCAGCCACCACCGGACTCCGATCAACAGAACGCCGATCAAGACGACGGCCGCCGTCTGATGCTCGCTGTTGTCGAGGATCAAATCCGTCCTCCAGCGCATCTTGCCGCGGCGGGCATAGGGCGTCAGTCGAGGAAAATAATCGGGCACCGCGGCATCGTATTTGACCCAGACATCGCCGAACCGTTCACGCAGCCGATCACTTTCACGCTGCTTTTTATACGGCACATAATAGGCCCAAAAAATCACCAGCCCCCCGGCCAGCAACCACCAGTTCCAGGCCATCACACCGAAGCCCGCCATGATCAGCAGCGATCCCAGGTAGAGCGGATTCTTCACGTAGGCATAGGGTCCGCTGGTCGTCACCTGCTCGTTTTTCTGCAGATGGCCCGCGGCCCAGAGCCGGGTCGCCTCGCCCGCGGCCACCAGCGCGACACCCGCCAGCAACGACCATCCCGACGGGCGGGCCAGCCAGATCGCCAGCGCCGCGGCGACCAGCACCGCCGCGACTTTCCACGTCACCCGGCGGCGCACAAGCTGCCACGGCGTTTTTCTCTGCCCCTGGTCCGCTCTCATGAGAGAGCCGGAGTATAACAAACCTGCTCCTTTCGTGCAAAGAATCCCCTCACAATCCTCATCACCGTACACATTGCCGGACGACAAAAATGAGCATATAATGGACCCGCTCATGCAACACCACGGTCAGATGGATCAGTCGCAGCAACGGCGTTTTGCCGTCGTGCTGGGCGTCACCCTCCTTTTTCTGCTCATCGAAACAATCGGCGGTTGGTTGACCGGCAGCCTCGCGTTGCTGGCCGACGCGGGCCATCTGCTGGGCGACGCCGGCGCTCTGAGCGTGACGCTGCTCGCCATGCGATTGACCCACCGGCCCGCCACGACGACCATGACCTACGGCTACCAGCGGGCGGAAATTCTCGCCGCGCTCTTCAACGGGCTGGCCCTCTGGCTGATCGCCGGGCTGATCTGGCACGAGGCGTACTCACGGCTGCATACGCCGCCGGCCATCCAGGGCCTCGGGCTGACGGCCGTGGCCGCAGCCGGCCTGGCCGCCAATCTCTTCAGTTATGTCTACCTGTCGTCAGTGGAACCGGGGAATCTCAACACGCGCTCGGCCGTCCTGCACATCATGGGGGATATTATGGGATCGGTCGGCGCCCTGGCGGCCGGGCTGGTCATCTGGTTGACCGGATGGACACTGGCCGACCCAATCGCCAGTTTTCTCATCGGGGGATTGATTCTTGTGACGAGCTGGGGCGTCATCAAACAATCAATCGACGTGTTGATGGAGGCCACGCCGAAGGACATCGACCCCAACGCCATCATGAAGGCATTGGGCAC
>CAZJRH010000356.1:0-2027 GCA_964548215.1 uncultured Nitrospirota bacterium | reverse complement strand
TGTCGTGCGCTAATGAGTAAATGGGGGTACTCCGTCGCTCAGTATGAAGGGGCGGGGAAGGTCGCACCCGAAGCAGAGGCGATGCCATTGTTTGAGTGCCTTCACTTTATGGAACGGGGAGTAAGCAGCGAAGAGGCTGCTGCGGAAGCATACTCGGCGATGCAGGTCGCGATCCGGGTCGCTCACGAGCTATGCGCAGAGAAAGCAAAGTAATTAATGACCTTTCCGAAAATACTTGGTCCAGATCGAAAGAGGTAAATGCCAACTTGAAGCGATGATTCGCAAGCCACGATTAACCACAGTGCTTCTTTGAGAAAGAGAGAGTCAATCCCGTGGAAACCCAGGTCCGTACGCCTCAAATGATATTCATGCAGCCCCAGCGCTTCGTTGTTCCGTTATTCCAGCGTCCGTACGTGTGGAACGAGGAGAACCAGTGGGAACCGCTCTGGGGTGACATCCTACGTGTGGCTGACAGGGTTATGGAGAGGCCGTCCGACAGGCACCACCCTCATTTTCTTGGTGCCGTGGTGCTGCAGCAGGTTCAGCGGCAGACCGGGCAGATGCAGGAGCGGACCATCATCGACGGGCAGCAGCGGCTGACAACTCTCCAGCTGCTTTTGGACGCTCTTCACGCAGAGCTTCACAGGGTAGAAGCATTGCCCCCAGCAATGAGAATCGAACCACTCGTGATGAATTCCGAGCATTTCTGCTCGAAGTCTGAGGACCAGTTCAAAGTGTGGCCGACAAACCGGGATCGCGCTGCCTTCAATGCGGTCATGAGCGCCGAACTTCCTGTTGACTACGACGCCCTTGGGCATAGCGGAGAACGCATGGTGCAGGCGCACCGCTTCTTCAGCGAGCAAGCGCGTGAGTGGCTCTCGCTCAGAGGTCCGGAAGCCGTTCAAGCGCGAGCGGCTGCAGTCGAGACCGTGGTCCGGGATCTTCTGCAGATCGTCGTTATCGACCTTGCAGTTGACGAGAACGCTCAGGAGATCTTCGAGACGCTGAACGCCCGTGGAGCACAGCTCACGGCGGCGGACCTGATCAAGAACTTCATCTTTCAGCGCCTGCTCGAATTGGGCACGGATGTCGAGGTCGCATATCAGGATCACTGGAAGGAGTTTGAGACCGGTTTTTGGGAGGCCGAGATCAGCGTTGGGCGCGTTCGGTACCCACGATCGTCGATCTTCTTGAACCACTGGCTAATCGCGCGCACGGGTGAGGAAGTTGTCGCCCGTGAAGTGTTTGATCGCTTCAAACGGTTTGCCGATCACGATGCCGGGAAGTCGATGACCGAGCTAGTCGTGCAAGTTTACGACGCATCACAGGTCTATCGGAAATTCGTTATCGGTGCATCGACGAACGCAAGCGCGATCGATCGACTCGGTCTCTTCGGCTATCGCACAGGCGTCCTTGAAAGCGAAGTCATAAAGCCGCTCATTCTTTGCCTGCTTGATCCCGAGGAACCGGCGATACCGGAGGGGCAGTTCGTCAAAGCGCTGGATGTCGTGGAAAGTTGGATGGTGCGCCGGATGCTAGTCCGCGCAACTACCAAGAACTATAACCAGGTGGTCGCCGAGATGATCGCGCTGCTGCGAAAATCGGATCGGGCGATGGCCGGCGACGTGATGGAGAGTTACCTGGCTGGCCAGTCAAGTGAGAGCCGGTATTGGCCGGACGATGCTGAAGTCCGAGAGGAGCTCGATGGTTTGCTCGTCTACCGCCGTCTTCGTCGCGGCCGGCTTCGCATGGTGCTCGAGGCAATTGAGGACTTTCAAAGAGGTTGGCGAAGCGGGAAGTCTGGCCTTGGCGATGAACGCGTAGCCAGGGGAAAGTATGCGATTGAGCACGTGATGCCTAGAAAATGGCTTACCCATTGGCCACTACAGGACGGCGCACGAAGCGAGGAAGAGCGAGATCAAATCATCCATACGCTCGGCAATATGACGTTGTTGACGGGAAAGCTTAACTCGAAGGTGTCAAACGGGCCTTGGCTTGGAGACAAAGGGAAGCGCGATGGGCTCGAA
>CAZJRH010000355.1:0-2157 GCA_964548215.1 uncultured Nitrospirota bacterium | reverse complement strand
TCCGGGCGGCTTTCATCAAGGGTGTGACGCCGTAGGGATCTTCTGCGGAATCCGGCGGCGATCCTGCATCCAGGAGCAGCTTAGCTGTGTCCGCACGACCATATTGCGCTGCCCACAGCAGCGCCCGGTCTTCGTTTTGATCACGATGCTCGGTCTTGGCGCCGCGCGAAAGAAGAAGCTGTGTGAGGGCGATGTCTCCGTCGCCGGCCGCGAACATCAGCAGGGAATCTTCTTTCCCGAACGGATCGACGCTCATGCCGCCGTCAAGGGCGGCCTTGGTTTTGGCAAAATCCCTCGGCCGTATCGGCTCACCCGGGCGGTCTTTGTATGCCGAACACTCCTCAGCGAAGGCAGGCGCGATCGCCAGCGCGACCGCAAGAATGGTTGGGCTCAAACACCTGGCTATCGACCGCATCGGCATGGGAGTCCCCGCAACGAAACAATAAAGCCGAACATCTGAAGTCGTCGAGAGTTTGCTTGCAATCATGGCAATAGCACGGCTAGAGCGCGTCTCTGCCGCAACCACTTTACCGGCGCGGCGCGGTCCCCCGAAGAGGGCGGGGCGGGCGGCTGGCAACGCCCATAACCGACATCTGCGAGCAGGTTTCTGCGCACCTTCTGACGCGAGAGCTGGTACAAACTATGTGATTGGCTATCTGCGGAAGACGGCTGTGAGTTCGCGTCCGCGTTTTATCGAGGTTTCAGATGTCCTTCAGATCGATAGTGCTCGCTGTTTCCATCATCGTTGCGGCCGCGGGGGCATGTTCAGATCCATCAGGATGACATCGGGACGTGTCCGCTGCGCCAGCCGGATGCCTTCTTCGCCGCTCCCGGCCTCCCCGACCACCTTGATGCCTTTCTGCCGGCGCAGCAGGCTCGACAATCCCTTGCGAAACAACGTATGGTCGTCAACAAGCAATACCTTGACCGGCGGCATGGCAACCTACTCCGGCAGCGGCCCGAGGATGACGCGGATGAAGACCGTCGTCCCCCCGCCCGGTCGGGATTCGACGCGCACGCTTCCCCCCAGACGCGCGGCCCGTTCCCGCATGATCGCCAGACCAAAATGGGCCGCGTCGCCGTCCGGCGGATCCGCGAGGACAAACCCGCAACCGTCATCGCAGACGCTCGCCTCCAGCATGTGGCCGGCGGACGCGAGAGTCACGGTCACCTCCCGCGCGCCGGCATGCTTGCGGACATTGGACAAGGCCTCCTGGATGATGCGAAAGAGCGGCATCTCGGTCCCCGGCGGCAACGGCCCAAGATCACCCGCCGACAGCCGGGTTCGGATGGCGGCGCGGCGGCCGAATTCCTCCAGATAACGATCCAGCGTGTGGAGCAATCCTTCTCCCTCTTTGAACTTCGCGCGAAAATCCACCAGCAGATCGCGGGCTTCATCGTAGGTTTCCTTGATCACCCGGCGGATCTCGTCCAACTCGGCCATCGCCTGCGGCATGTCGCCGGATTGCAGTCCCTCCTGCAATCGGCGGGCTTGCAGATTGAGGTAGGCCAGCGATTGGGCGATGCCGTCATGAATTTCCTGCGCCATGAGCCCGCGTTCTTCCAGGATGGCCAGTTCCCGGGCGCGCGCGGCGAGCTGCGAATTTTCAATCGCCACCCCGACGTGGCGGCCGATCAACATGAACAGTTCCTGGTCCGCGTCTGAAAAGGCGCGCGCGCGCCTGGCATAGATCGTCAGAATGCCGATCGACCGCTCCCTCGACGTCAGGGGAATGCTGATCACGGAGCCGAACTTTTCTTCCCGGCAGGCGGAACGAACCAGGCGGGGCTCGGCGGTCAGGTCATCCGAGGCCACCAGCGCGCCGGTGCGCGCGGCCTCGCCGCACAAACATTCCCCGAGGGGAATGCGGCGTTCCGCGCAGACGAACCCCCGGGAGACCCCTCGACTCGCCACCAATCGCAGGGACGCCGTCAGAGGTTCCAGCACGTGAATCGCGCCCATGTCCGCTTCGGTGAACGACAGCAGCTCAGCCAGCGCCGGCTCCAGCGCCGGCTCCAGACTCCCGGCCTGGCTGATCAGGGCCGACAGCCGATTCAGGGCGTCGAACTGCGCATTGCGCGCCCGCAGGGCGTCAGCCGGATCGATCCGGCGCTCTGCGCTGCCGGGCGGTGTGCGCGGCGGCATTCGGCTCTACC
>CAZJRH010000354.1:0-8271 GCA_964548215.1 uncultured Nitrospirota bacterium | reverse complement strand
GACTGGAGCCTTGGCGCCGTCGACGAAGCGGCCGTGCCCCCTCCGCATAAGGCCCGCGAGGCATTTCGCACCGCTATGGACGCCTGGGACGTGGAAGCCGTCGATGCAGCGGCCGTATTATGCCGAGTTGAAGGTGCCCGGCGGGACGGTGCTGGGGCTGCACTCGATGGGTCGAACGCACGGCGCAAAACAAAAGGGCGCCGCCGAGGGGTGGCGGATCATGCTGCGGGTGCCGTCGATCCGGACGGTGGTGGCCCGCCTGAAGCGGATGAAGGTGCGCTGCACCCCGGTGAAACAGGCGCCCGGCGGGGCCTATTTTTCCTCGTTGACCGATCCGGATGGTAATCGGCTGACGTTGATTCAGATGGGGTAGTGGGGAAAACCGCCTGGTCAGGTCTTGAAATATGAGTCGCCCCGCCAGCGCCCCGCGCGCGCGTAAGGGACTGTGACGAGACGATCATGCGTTCACATGTTGACAGTAACCGTCATGCCAGCATCGGCAAGACCTCACCACGCGGAGCAGACGTGCCGACCTCTCGCACGCTCGTCTTCAATAAGCCGTATGGGGTGCTCCCGTGTTTTACCGATCCGGCGGGCCGACCGACGTTGGCCGATTTTGTGGCGGTCCCTGGGGTCTATGCCGCCGGTCGCTTGGATCGGGATAGCGAGGGGTGCATGGTGCTGACGTCGGATGGCGCCTTGGCGCATTACATGACGGACCCCCGGCATCACCTCCCCAAGGTCTATCTGGCCCAGGTGGAGCGCATGCCGAACGCCGCAGCGCTGGGGCGGCTGACACAGGGCGTCCTGCTCAAGGGCATCCGCACGAGGCCGGCGGAGGTGCAGGTGTTGCCGGCCGCACCGGCCATTCCGGATCGTTCTGTGCCGATCCGGTTCCGCATGTCCGTGCCGACCGTCTGGTTGCAGATCACGCTGCGCGAGGGGATGAACCGGCAGGTGCGGCGGATGACGGCCGCGGTAGGGCATCCGACGGTCCGGCTCATTCGGATTGCGATGGGGCCGGTGGTGCTGGGAGACCTTCAGCCCGGCCACTGGCGGGAATTGACGAGCCGCGAGGTTGCGCAGATCTATAGTGCCGCCCCGTCCGCGCCGCGTGCGGGGGCAGCCCGGGGTCGGGCCATATGAAGGGCTTAACAATGAGAAAAAGCGGGAGGATCTAGAATGCAACCGGATAAAAAACCTACGGGCAAGGAAGTCCATGACATGTGCCATAACCCTTGCCTGATCTGTCAGAAGACGGGATCTCTTGATAACAAGGCTGATTGTTCCGCGTGTGGGGGCACGGGCTGTAGGGATAAAACGCACTGTGCGCCCGCGAGAGGGCTCGCCTGCGAACCTTGATCAAAAACAGGGGCGGGTTGGCTGACCCCGCCAGTGCGTGGCCGGTGAAAACCGTCAGGGACAGGGCGTCGAACAGTCATTGGGCGGGCCGTGGCCCGACGGATCCTAGCAGTTGCCTTTTTTGGCCTGGCCGGGCGGGCAAAAGTCACTGGATTCATCTTTCGAATCAGCGTCTTTCGCTTCGACCTCCACTCCGCCGATCTTGCCTTTGACCTGAGTGAGCGAGCAGGCGGAGAGGGATACCACGAACAGGGCGGCCAGCAACAGATGGATCATTCGCATCGAGACTCCCATGGGTTGAAACATCGGATAATTTATGTATAGATGTGGAGCGGGATTTTGTCAACGTTCGTGTCACCCCCTCTGTATTGGGTTTGAACGCTGACGTATGACATCGAGAATCGACTCGTTTCTCCGCGGACTCTGGTAGGCCCGGGGTCGGACCACGGGAAGGTTAATTAGGAAAGTGCGGATTCGTGAAGCAAATGCGGATTAAGGATTAGAAAGGCAAGACGGATTAAGGGGTATAGAGCAATGGCAAACATGAAGACCAAAATTGTCAAAACGAAGGACGAATGGAAGCAACAGCTCTCCCCCGAGGCCTTTTACATTACACGTGAGCACGAGACAGAGCAGGCCTTTACCGGCCAATACCACAATCACAAAGAAAAGGGTGTTTATCGCTGCATCTGTTGCGGCCAGGATCTGTTTTCCTCGGAGACCAAATTTGATTCGGGCACCGGATGGCCGAGTTATTGGGCGCCGGTTTTAAAGGATTGCATTCAAGAGAAGCTCGACCGCAGCGGGTTCGATCGACGAATCGAAGTCTTGTGCAGCCGGTGTGATGCCCACTTGGGGCATGCGTTCGATGACGGTCCCAAACCCACCGGCCAACGGTACTGCATCAATTCCGCTTCGCTGGATTTTGAGAAGAAGGAATAGGGGATTTTCGAATGAAGGGCAAGGTAGAGCGAATTTCGAACGAATACACCTATAGAGTCAGGTTTTGAGCGATGAGTGGAGCCGCCTGATGGAGATGAAAGTACTGTTCCGTAGAGGAGGGATTCGCATGTCTATCACCGGCCATGGCTTCCGCATCATGACACTCTCCATCCTGCTCCTTGTTGCTCTCTCTGCGTGCGGCGGCGCGTACGTGCTGCGCCCGACAGAGACTGATTTGAAGCCAATCAGATCGATCGGTGTGGTGATTCCGAAAGAGGGTAAGGCGACCGTGATCTATGAGCGCGCCCGAGCGACAGCGGGCCCTGCGGTTATGTTTGGTCTGATCGGGGCGACGGTTGCCAGCGTCAGCAATGCCACGCGGGATGGCAGCATGGCGAAGTCGTTGCAGCCCGTGCTCGAAGGTTTTTCGTGCCGGACGGTGTTGTTCGATGCGTTTCAGCGGGCGCTGATGGCCAGCGGCCGCTTTGCCGAGGTCCGGCTGTTGGATGCGGCGCCGGATGCAAAAGCCGGCAACGCGCCGGACGGCGTGGTGACGCTCACCATTCACGACTGGGGGCTTCGTCTGATACAACAAAACAGCGAGCTGCTCTCAACCTTTGTGGAGGTTGAAGCCGACTTGCGCGGCGCACAGGGCGGGCACCGGCTCTGGGATGAACACGACACGTTTTTGAGCGGTCGCTCGCACAATCTATCCACGTACCAGGGTGACGGCTCTCTCTTGAAGGCAGAACTGACGGATGCCATCCAACGGGCCGGTGGTGAGTTGGCCGGCCAGCTTGCCTACCCTGCGGGAGGCTCAAAATGAAATCACTCGTGTGTTGCGCCGCGCTGATGTGCGCCTCGCTTGCCGTGACGGGTTGTGCCTTCACGCGGGCCGATTTGAACGTCAACTATCCCGAGTCGGCGGCCCGGCAGGGACCGCTTTCCTCGATCGTCCCGGTGTCGATTCAGGTCGACACGTTCAGTGACGCCCGGCCGGATCAGAACCGGATCGGCTATAAGCGCAATGGGTTCGGCATGCAAACTGCGGATATTATCACCACGCAGCCGGTGCCCCTGATTATCCGGGACGCTCTCGTTGTCGAGTTGAAGAAAAACGGCCATCTCGCACAGGCTGATCACTATGTCGCGGCCATCACCGGAGTGATCCGTACCTTTTGGTTTGATTATCAGGTGAATTTCTGGACGGTCGAATTCATGGGGACCATCGGAGTGGAGGTTGGCGTGGTTGACCCCAACACCAAGAGGGTGCTCGTCTCGCGCACCTACCAGGCGCACTACAACGAAAAAAGCATGGGAGGGTATGTCGGCACGTGGGAGCGCGTGATGAATGTCACGCTGGAGCGCCTGATTCGACAAATCGGCACCGACCAGCAGGTGATCGAAGCGCTCAAGTCGCTCAGTACACACGTACCGGAGGGCGGTGGAACGATTTCCCCTTCCGATAAACCGCTTGAGTCGGGTCCTGGGTAAGAGTTTATGGGGGTCAGGTCTTGAAATATGAGTTACAGGGCAACGGTACTGCATTAATTCCGCCGCGCTGGAGTTTGTGGAGAAGGATTAGTGAAGAAAGGGCGGATTAAGGGATCGCCGCGTGGTCGGACCACGAGAAGGGCTTGATTCTGTGAGGGAAAGCGTCGAAATACGTCGTTAAATGAGGCTTAAACTGGGCATTTTAGGTTCCATTTGGAGTTGTTAGGATCCTTCCTCATGGCGCGCGCGAATCGACCCTTCGACGCAGGCCCCACGGCTTCAGCCGTGGACCTTTGCTCACGGTGCCTGGCATCTGCCCCACCGGTGCCATCAGCGGGCCTTCCTGCTGAAATTCGCCAAGGATAAATCGCGCTGGCTGGCCTAAAAATCATCATGGGCAGGTCATGAAATGTATCAGTTTCGCCCCGCCCGCGCCCTGCGCGGGGGCGGGGAAAGCAGTGAGGGATAAAGGGACTGCATGGTAAAAAAAGGCGATCGGTATGATGCGTCGGAGCTGGAGGAGGCGCAGTGGGAGCCGGGCTCCAGAGGGCGTGTTCTTAGAAATCTACGAGGCATCAGGTCGAAACGGGAGATGGACTGGATGGAGCAGTTTCTACAGTTTCCCGTTCTTGAATGGGCCCTGTCATCGTATGGACCCGACCATCGTTTCAGCGCTGATGATATCTGTATGATTCACAAGCAGTGGCTGGAACGCATCTATTCATGGGCCGGCACGTATCGACAGGTCAACATATCGAAAGGGAATTTTCCATTTGCTGCGATGCAGCAGATTCCTCGGCTCATGCACGAATTTGAGCGGGGGCCGTTATGGAGGTTTACGCCGTGCCGCTCAAACATGACCGATCAGGCCTTAGCCGAGGCGCTTGCGGTGGTACATGTTGAGTTGATTTTGATCCATCCATTTAGGGATGGAAACGGCCGGACTGCCCGCATCCTTGCTAATTTGATGGCCGCACAGGCTGACCTGCCGCTATTGGATTTCAGTGGATTGACGGGGAGGAATCGCGGTAAATACTTTGCGGCAATTCGATCCGGAGTTGGTCAGGACTACACATTGATGGAGCGGTTCTTCAGCGACGTGATCGACCGGACGCGGCGGACTTCTTCTGGGTAGCGCCGGCCCGGCTATTTTTGAGGGAGACCCGATAGCCCGTCTCGATGGCTGTTGAGGAGATGACAGTACGCTCTATGAGGGCTTTTCGGGCGCCCTTCGCCCTGAGATGAGGATTGCTGTGGATGAGGCGAAGTTTCGACATGCCATATTATACCATAAAATCCCGCCCACGCCTTTGGCGCGGGTGGGTAGGCCCGGTTAGGCCCGTGGTCGGACCAAGATAACGTCTTGAGACATTGATGAAAATGGTCAAAATCGCCGGGGAGATGGGCCTTAAACGGACTGTTTGACGGTCACTTTGGAGGGGGCAGGATCTTCCCTCATGGCACGCGCCAATCGACCCTCCGACGCAGGCCTCACGGCTTCAGCCGTGGACCTTTGCTCACGGTGTCTGGCATCTGCCCCACCGGTGCCATCAGCGGGCGTTTCTGCTGAAATTTGCCAAGGAGAAATCGGCGCTGGCTGGCGGACGCGCGCCGGCGCTTTGGGCTGCGGGTCAAGGACAGCGGCCCGGGGGTGATCCCGAACAGTTTGCAGCCGTGGTCCGATCGTGATTTAATATGAGGGTTCATCGGTTGACTTGCCAATCTTCATGCGGGTTTGTATGATGTCGGAGTCTCTGAATCGAGGTGATGTATGAAAAAACAGGACATGCTCAAGCGCATTACCGCCAATCCCAAGATTCTCGGGGGCAAACCCGTCATTCGCGGGACCAGGATTTCAGTGGAATTTGTCTTGGAGTTGCTGGCATCGGGAGCGACCGAGGCCGAGATCCTGCAGGACTACCCGCACCTCAAACCGGTCGATATCAAAGCCTGCCTGGCCTACGCGGCCCAATCCTCGGACAATGAGATCTATCTGGAGCTAGTGAAGGCCGGGTGAGGCCGAGAGCGCTCCGATTTCTGACGGATGAAAACGTTTCCCCTCTCTTGGTCGCCTTTCTGCGCGAGCGGGGCCATGACGTGCTGGATGTGAAAGAAAGAGGCTGGCACGGGACAGCGGATGCCGATCTCCTTCGAAAGGCCGCACGAAGCCGGCGTGTTGTCATCAGCCATGATCGGGACTTCGGCACGCTGGCGATCAATCAGCGTCAGCCCTGCTTTGGTGTGCTCTACCTGCGGTTAAGGGATCAGCGGGCGCACAATGCTATTCGGGTCGTCCGGGAATTTCTTGCGAGGAATATGGATATCCGGCCGGGCACGTTGATTGTCCTGCAGGAATCGCAGGCCCGTATCCGTCGCGTTCCGTATCCGCGTAAAAATAGAACACGATAGTCTGGCCCGGTTGGCCCGGGGTCGGACCACGGGAAGGGCTGGAGCAATGTCGAATTTCGAATGACGAATGTCGAATGAAGTGCAAAGAGCAACCAGCCCGGGGTTGGACCATTAATGGCGGAGAATGGAACAATAGAAAATGGAAAGTGGCATGAAGACTGTTTGAAGGGGGCGGGTCTTCCCCATGGCACGCGCCAATCGACATTATGTGCCTGACGGTGTCTGGCATCTGACGCACCGATGCCATCAGCGGGCCTTTCTGCTGAAATTTGCCAAGGATCAATCGCGCTGGCTGGCTTAAAATCATCATAGTCAGGTCTTGAAATATGACTTTCGCCCCGCCCGCGCCTCGCGCGGGGGGTGTGGACATGGATTTGATTAGCCACTTTGCTATAATGGCAGCAATTACCGTCTTATCAGGAGGTGGACAGATGTCGATGAGACTCCGCTATACGATTGAGATTCGGCCGGAAGAGGATGGCGTGGGCTATTTTGTCCTCGTTCCAGCCTTGCCCGGCTGTTTTTCACAGGGGAAAACCATTGAAGAAGCCAAGAAAAATGCCCAAAAAGCGATCGGCCTGCATGTCAAAGCGCTGAAGCAGGCGGGCGAACCAGTTCCCGCCGAGTCCGCGGAAGCCTTTAAGACCGTGGTCGAGGTGGCGGCTTGAGCCCCAAGCTGCCAAGGATCACCGCAAAACAACTCATCAGAAAGCTGAAAGAGCACGGATACGTTCTGTACGCCTCCGAAGGCAGCCACCAACACTTTATCCATCCCCAGAAACCAGGGAAAGTGACGATTCCGGTTCACGCGGGCAAAATTATCGGTCCCGGCTTACTGAAGGCGATTCTCCGGCAGCTCAAATTAACGCCGGAAGATATTCTCTAAACGTTGCAAACGAACGCGCCCCCGTTATTGCCTCGTAACAATCGCGTAACAATCGGGGGCAGAGTAAATTTTCTTGATAAGTCGGTTCACGTGGTCCGACGCTGGTGTGAAAAACCAACCCGAACCGATTTAATTTCCAGTGCTCGACGAGTCTGCTGAGGAGACCCCTTCCCGTAGTTGTTTCCGAAAAATGGGCTGGTTATACTGGGCGCTCCAACTGAAGCGGGGAGGCGACACATGAATGGATCGAACACCTTGCGGTTGACTGTTCTGACCCTCGGTCTGGTGTTGACGCTGGCGATATCCGTCACGGCCGTGGCATCGGAGGCGGGTCCGGACTTTACCGTGACGACGTTGGATGGGACGACGATCACGAAGGCATCTCTTCAGGGCAAGCCGGCCGTGCTGATGTTCTGGGCCTCGTGGTGTGGGACCTGTCAGAAGGAATTGCCCAACATGAAGACCCTCTATGAGCAGCACAAGGCCAAAGGGTTGCAAGCGGTGGCGATCGGGTTTCAGGATGACGAGGCCAACATCCGGGGCTATGTCCAGGCCCACCGGACGACGTTTGTTTTTCCCACCGCGTACGATGTCAACAATCGGGTCTCAACGCTCTTTCGGGCTCGGGGGACTCCGACGTTCATCGTGCTGGATGCCCAGGGGAGTATTGTCCTGGTCCACACCGGAGGTGGGCTGCTTCAAAATCCCGCGTTCAAGCAATTCATCCAGACCCTCTAAGGTTTCGTCCACTGGTCCCAAGGAAAACCATCGGGGTCAGGTCTTGAAATATGAGTTTCGCCCCGCCCGTGCCTCGCGCATGATACTCACGATGAGGTTTTTATGAAGGATAAGATTGTCAAAACAAAGGACGAATGGAAGCAACAACTCTCACCCGAGGCCTACTACATCACACGTGAGAGTGAGACGGAGCCAGCCTTTACCGGCCAATACCACCGTCACAAGGAACAGGGGATCTACCGTTGCATCTGTTGTGGCCAGGCGCTCTTTTCTTCAGACACCAAATTTGATTCGGGCACCGGATGGCCAAGTTATTGGGCTCCCGTTTCCGAGGAGTGCGTTGCAAAGAAACTCGACCGCAGTGGGTTCGATCGCCGCACCGAGGTCGTGTGCAGCCGGTGCGATGCCCATCTGGGGCATGTGTTCGACGACGGTCCCAA
>CAZJRH010000353.1:0-2502 GCA_964548215.1 uncultured Nitrospirota bacterium | reverse complement strand
GTTGAATTCGACATAGCGGCCGCGGCGGACCAGCTGATGCTGGCGCTGTTCCGCGGTCCACGGCCGATCCACGCGCTCGCGCACGATGCGCGGATAGGCGTCGAGCACCGCGCGGCCCACGGCTTGGGTGAAGGCGAAGTCCTTCTCCCAGTCGCCGCTATCGACATTGTCGTAGAAGATGCCGCCGGCGCCGCGCGGCTCGTTCCTATGCGGCAGGAAGAAATATTCGTCGCACCATTTCTTGAACTTGGGGTAGTACTCCGGATGATGGCGGTCGCAGGCGGCCTTGATCGTCGCATGAAAGTCCTTGACGTCCTCTTCGAACGGGAAATAGGGGGTCAGATCGGTCCCGCCGCCGAACCAGCCGGCGTCCGTTTCGATGTAGCGCAGGTTCATGTGCACGGCCGGCACCAGAGGGCTGACCATGTGGGCGACCAGGGAAATGCCGGTGGCGTAGAATTTATTCGTCGTGCCGGGAAGGTTTTTGGCAAACTCGGGCTCCAATTCGCCCCAGACGGCCGAGCAGTTGACGCCGACCTTTTCAAAGATCGTGCCCTTCATGACCGAGATCAGCCCGCCGCCTCCGCCTTCATGTTCCCATGGTTGCTGCTCGAATTTGGCGGTGTCCAACGCTTCAAACGCGGCCCGCATCCGGCGGCACAAATCGACGAAGTAATCGTTGGCGCGGGTGCGCAGAACGGTCATGGGATTTTGGGGGGGATTCTTTCGGGAGTCTTGTTCGGAGCCTGCGGTCATGAGGGGGCGGTCGTCGCCGCCGGCGTTGTCAGCGCCTGGCGCAACTCGGCGGGGGTGCTGATGGGCGCCGAGCAGGTGAAGTTCCGGCAGACGTAGGCCGTCGGCTTGCCGTCGATCGGCGCGCGTCCCTGCGTCAGCGCGCCGGCCAGCGGCGTCGCCTCGCCCGGGGGCAGCAGGCAGACGATCTCGTTCGGCAGATAGACGTGATGGGCCTGTTGCAGCAGGTGCCGGCTGCCGGGAGCCGACGGAGGGCCGGCGATCACGATTTCCGTCGGCCGGCGGAGCGCGAAATCGAGCGCGATCAGCATCGAGGCCATGCCGTGGGGATTGTCCTCCGCCTCGACATGGTAGCGGCGCAGCACCCGCTCGGCCATCTCCCACCATTCGGTCCGTCCGGTGTAGACGGACAACCGCAACAGCGTCTGAACGGCGACGGCGGCGCCGGAAGGGATCGACTGATCCTGCGCGCTCTTGGGCCGGCTGATCAGCCGCTCGTGATGGCGGGAGGTAAAATAAAAGTCCCCCTCGCCGGCGTCCCAATATTCATCCAGCATGGTCTCCGTCAGGAGGACGGCCCGCTCAAAGAAGCGCTGCTCCTGCAGGGCTTCGTAGAGGTCCAGATAGGCGGCGATCAGGAAGGCATAGTCGTCCAGGTAGGCGGTGAGCTTGGCCGTGCCGGCGGTCCAGACGTGCAGCAGGCGGGCATGTCCATTTTCAGGCCGCTGCATCTGGTCCCACAGAAAATCGGCCGTCATGACCGCCGCCGCCCGGTGCGCGTCGATGCCGAAGATTTTGATGGCCTCGGCCAGGGCCGAGAGCATCAACCCGTTCCAGCCCATCAGGATTTTCTCGTCGCGCATCGGCTTGACGCGCAGCTCCCGCCGGGCCAGCAGGCGGGCCTTGCCCTGCTCGAGCCGTTGCGCGAGTTCTTCGGGGGTGAGCTGAAATTCCTGGGCCAGGGCGTCGGCCGGCGCGCTCACGTGCAGGATGTTTTTGTGCTCGAAGTTGCCCCCCGCAGTGACGTCGAACGCCCGGCAGAAGACACGCCCGTCCGCGTCGCCCAGGCATTCGAGGACCTCGTCGACCGTCCAGACGAAAAACTTTCCCTCTTCGCCCTCGCTGTCGGCGTCCTGGGCCGCGTAGAAGCCGCCGCCGGGGTGCAGCAGCTCCCGCAGCGCGTAGTTGATCGTGCATTTGGCGACGCGGGCGTAGCGCTCGTCCTGCGTGACGAGGTAGGTGTCGAGATAGAGGCGGGTCAGCAAGGCGTTGTCGTAGAGCATTTTTTCAAAATGGGGCACCAGCCATCGCTCGTCCACGCTGTAGCGGTGAAACCCGCCGCCGAGCTGGTCGTAGATGCCGCCGTCGGCCATCCGCGACAGCGTGCGCGTGACCATTTCCAGCGCGGTCCGGTCGTGCGTGGCGTGATAATGATGCAGACACAGCGTCATGGCCATGCTCGCGGGAAATTTCGGCGCGCCGCCCAGCCCGCCGTAGACCGGATCGAAGAGCCGGGAAAAGAGATCGACGGCCTGAGCGACGGAATCGAGCGAGAGCGGTTTGTCGGCGCCGCGCGGGCCGCGAATCTGCCCCAACACGTGGGTGATCTGCTGCGCGGTCTTCTGCACCTGATCATGCTGCGTGCGGTAGGCGTCGGCCACCGATTCGAGCACGCGTGGGAAGCCGGGCAGGTTGTACCGGTCCTGCGGGGGAAAATAGGTGCCCGCGAAGAACGGCGCCAGCTCGGGC
>CAZJRH010000352.1:0-2256 GCA_964548215.1 uncultured Nitrospirota bacterium | reverse complement strand
GATCGGCGATTACACCCTGTTGATGACCGGACTCTTCCCGGAAGGGGTCCGGCGGTTGCGCACCGTGTTGAACGCCCGGCCCGATGCGCTGGTCGATTACGTCAGAGTCGGCAAACGCGCCTACCGGATCGTGGCCGAGCGGGCCCAGGAGTCGGAGCGGGATCAGACCAGGCGGCAATCGGCCGTGCAATTGTTCCGGCGGCTTTCCTCACAATTTGAACTCTGCGTGCTGGGATTGGGATACGTGAAAGAAGAACTGGCTAACCTGCAGGCGTCACAGGATCCGCGGCTGCGCCGTCTGTTGCAGCACTGATCCTTCACCGATCGGATCTTCTGGCGACTCGTGGAAAAGCGCCCCCAGACGCGGCTCCCCAAACGACTCTTTGTCCGGTTCGGGACCGATCTCCCCATTTATGTGGGCTACACCACCGATATATCCGAAACGGGGATTTTCATCAAGGCCAGCACCATTTTTCCGCCGAAGACGCTCTTAAAAATCGCCCTGACCCTGCCGGATGACCGGGTGGTCCTGTTGACGGGCGAAGTCGTCTGGGCCAAGCGCGTGCCGCCCCAGTTGGCCCGTTTAGTTAAAAAAAACGGCATGGGAGTCCGCCTGCAACGACCGGATTCCCGTTACCTGAGCTTGTTCGTGACGGCGGCGGCCGAGGGCGGCTAGAAGAGCAGCCGCTCGTTGATGGTGATGGGCGTGCGATCGCGAAGATTCTGCAGAACGGCCATCATGGCCCGTTCTTCTTTTTGCTGCCGGATGGAGTCGGGCGTCTGGGTCATTTGCCCGGCCCCGTCCGGTGTCGGCGCCTGCTCCTGGGGCAGCAGGGCGATGGAGGCGCGCACGGCCGCGCGGGCCTTGTCGACCAGCAATTCCATGCGCTGGGTCTCTTCGAACCGCTGGGGCGTCCAGTGATTGCGGATCAGGGTTTGCTCGTAGACGGCGGGGTCGAATTGACCGTTGCGTTGAAAGGCCGGGATGTTGATCAGCGCGGCGGTCAGCTCTTCATCGGTGACCGACAGGCCCAGTTCCCGGGCCGTGGCCCGCCACAATCGCTGGTCGACGAGGTTGTTCACGACCGTGTGGGGCAGGTCGAGTTGCTTGATCAGTTCGGGGGTGAATTGGTCTTTGAAGATGTTCTGATAGGCTTCATACGTCCGCCGGTAGGCGTCCTGGTACTCCTGCACCGGGATCGACACGTCCCCGACGGTGGCGACGATGCGTTCGGCGGACGGCGTGAAGCCGATCCAGCCCATCGTGATGATGAAGATGACGATGATGAGGCCGATCAGCGTCCGGATGATCCACGGATTGTCGATCGCCCGTTGACGGATAAAACGAATCATGGCGGGTATGATACGGAAACGCGCGTGTGTATTTCAAGCGTCCCGGCCCTTGCTTGCGCCGTCGAGGGGTCTATATTATAATGACGCCGCATACAGCAGTGGTACTGACATCGGACATAACACCTCACTTCGTTCGGTGTAAAGGACGTACACACGTGTGGATGTGTTGGAGCGCACGGCGCGATTTGATCGGCAGACGACGCAGGCGACGGTCCGTGTCTGTGCGGTGCTGCGGCCGCTGATGGAGCCCCGGGACAGCGCGGCCCAGCTCCTTGAGCTCAAAGCCGATCATCTTCCGCGGTTCGTTGCGAGGGTCATCGACACATTGCTGGCGGCGGCCCTGGCCCATGTGGTGGCGCCCGTGGGATTTTTCGCGGGGGTCACCTATCTGCTGATCGCCGACGGAGTGGTGCCCGGCCGCAGCGTGGGGAAGGCCGTGATCGGGCTGCAGGTGCTGGCCCAGGACGGGCGGCCGGCGGGGTTGCGCGAATCGATCGTGCGAAATCTTCCCTGGGCGTTGGCCTTTGTGCTCTTTGTGATTCCTTTGATCGGGTGGCTGCTGTCCGGCGCTGTGACGGCGCTGGAAGGGTTGTTGGTGCTCGGCAACAGCCGAGGTCGTCGCCTGGGCGACGAACTCGCCAACACACATGTGGTGAATGCTGAGCGGACGCGGGGTGTCTCGTGGGATTGATGGATCAATTGTTGGGATGGTTTTCGCAGGATCTGGCCATTGACCTGGGCACGGCCAACACCCTCGTCTACGTGCGGGGGCGCGGCATTGTGCTGGACGAGCCGTCGGTGGTGGCGATCGAGAAGCGGACCGGACGGATCCTGGCGGTGGGCGCCGAAGCCAAGCGGATGTTGGGGCGCACGCCGGGCAACATCGTGGCGATCCGGCCGATG
>CAZJRH010000351.1:0-9011 GCA_964548215.1 uncultured Nitrospirota bacterium | reverse complement strand
CGGCCTTTCAGCAGAACCGCCAACGCGACATACAAGCCGTCGTAGAGGCTCAACCCCGTCCGGTTGGCAATGGCATAGGCGGAGTCCTGAAGAAGTCTGAATGGGTGGTATTGGATGGGCAATCGACCGAGCGTGGCGCGGATGTCATCGCCCTCGGGTTCGGTCACAACGCCGCGCCGAATCCATTTACATAGCACCCTGTCCATTTCCAGCGCAAAAAAATCCGGGGCATGCAGGGCATGCCGCTCGTCCAGCAATATGAGCGCCGGGGTCGCATCCTCTTCATCGGTGAACCACTTCGCCGCGACACTGGCATCGACAACATAAGGCTCATCGATTGCGGTCTTCGCGGATGAGTTTTCCGCTGTCGGGGAAGGCGCGCCCCTTCAATTTTCTGCGCAGCCGCTCCACTAATACCCGGGCGGTTTTCATCTCCACGACCGGAGCAGCCACGGCCTGCTCCAGAATGATACGAACCTCGGATTGCAGCGAGCGGCCGTCAACCTTGGCGCGGCGCTTGAGCCGCTCCACGAGGGTCTCATCAAGGTTGCGGACCAGAATTTGAGCCATGAGGAAACTTCCCATCCCGGCTAAGTGATAGCATTTTGCTATCACGTTTAATGTGATAGCGCGGTGGTCGCCACTTCGTCAAGTTGAGGCGAATGTCGGTAGTGGGTCAGTTTCATGGTTTCAGCGGTGCAAAAATGGGGACACGTCCCAATTATCGTTCTTAACGCGCAGAAATGAGGAGAATTGGGACGTGTCCCTATTTTTGAAACATGCCCATGTGAAACTGACCCACTACCCGAATGTCGGGGTCGCCCGCCTAGTCCAATAGTTTTGCGATTGGCACTCTCAACGCCTTCGCCAGTTTTCTCAGTGTGGACACGCGAAGGTCGGTGCGCATCCCGCATTCCAAACGGGCGACACACGCCTCGGACAACTCGGCTTTTCGCGCAAACACCGGCTGCGTCCAGCCACGTTGCTTGCGGAGACGTTTAATCGTGGTTGCTAGAGCGGCCATTCTTATGCCCGTCTTGCCATCGTTGATGAGGATGTTATCTTGTCTGAATAATTATAGTCAATGTCCCTGCTCAGCCCCTCCCCGCCCGTTCCGCGTTGCCTAGTTTGCCATCCTCGACTATAGTAAAAGACAGCGTCACGGGGGCGTGCCGCTCTTCCGCAGAGGAGGAGAAGAGAGGATTTTGACATGCCGACAACCCTTGCAATTTGCCAGAAATGCAGCCGTCTCTACGAGGGGACCGCGTGTGACCGATGCGGCGACGCCGGTGGACACAAAGCGGCGCTTGCCCCCGTCCGGACTCCGGACGCGCCTGTGCCGACACGGGCCGCCGTCGCGCCTCCGCAGTACGAGTTTCTGGAGGGATCGGAGCTTACCGCCGACGTCACCGAGGAAACGATGGTGCCGCAGCGGATGGCTGCCGTTCCGCCTCCCCGGTCCCATCCCGTCGCGCACGGAACCTATCGGCTGACCTTTCACGGCAGCGGCGGGTCGTTCCTGGGCATCCATATCGTCAACATGCTCCTGACCATGGTGACGCTGGGTATTTATTACTTCTGGGGTAAGGTCAAAACCCGCAACTATCTCTACAGCCAGAGCGAGTTCAACGGCGACCGTTTCGCTTACCACGGCACCGGCAAAGAGCTGTTTCTGGGATTCTTGCGGGCCGGTCTGGCCTTCGGCGGCATTGCGCTGCTCTTCAAGGCCGCCCCGTTTCTGCCCGGCGGCATGGCGATGAAAATCACGGTGATGGTGATCGCCTATTGCACGCTGCTGGTGTTCATTCCGTTCGCCATCGCCGCCTCACGCCGGTATCGGATGAGCCGTTCGTCATGGCGCGGCATCCGCTTCTCGTTCCGCGGCTCGGTCGGCGATTTTACCCGGCTCTATCTGAAAGGTGTCGGTCTGTCGGTTCTCACGCTTGGGTTCTACTATCCCTATTTCGTCGTGAAGCAGCAGAAATTTCTCGTGTCGTACACCCATTTTGGCGATGTCCGCTTTGGCTTCGATGGCCAGGGCCGGGAACTGCGGCAGATCTATTACTCGTGGATGTTCCTCCCCTTCCTTGCTGTTGTGCTGATGGGCATCCTCGTTCCCCTTGGCGCCCGACTGGGCGAGGCGGGCAAGATGATGGCCATACTGCCGTTTCTCATTGTCCCCATCATCGGCCTCGGTTGGTTCTGGTTCCAGGCCGCTAAACAGCGGTATCTCTGGAACCACACCACGTTCGGGTCGGCCCGCTTTGAGGCCACGATGACCGGCGGCCGCTATTTTCTGCTGAAGCTCGGCAACGGCCTTCTACTGGTGTTGACGATGGGATTGGCCTGGCCCTGGGTGATGGTGCGCAATATCAACTTTGTTTATAATCATCTGTCCTTGCAGGGCGCGATTGATCTGGCCGCCGTGCAACAGGAGGCCCAGTCAGCGACGGCGATCGGCGAAGGGGTCGATACGGTGATGGACCTGGACGTCGGTTTCGCCGGGTAACGGTCCCAAAGGGCGGGTATGCGATCGGACTGGCAGGGCGTGTATCTGGACGGTCGCAGCCCTATCCGACGCCCAGCCACCATTCGGATCATGCAGAGCGGTCTGGAGATCGCGCTGGAGGACGGCCCGACACTCTGGTGGCCCTATGCTGAAATTCAACAAACCCAGGGTTCCTATGCCGGAGAGCAGGTCCGGCTGGAACGGGGCCAGCCGCTCCCGGAAGCGCTGGTCCTGAATGACCACGCTTTCCTGACGGCGCTGCATGAGCGCGGGCCCGAAGCGGCCGGACGATTTCACAACCCGGCGCAACGCTCGCTGCGGCTCCAGCTCACCATCTACGCCGCCGTCGGTATAATCCTCGGCGCCGCCGCGCTCTATTTCTGGGGCATTCCCGCCATGGCGACCGCCGTGACCCCCCATGTCCCCATCGCCTGGGAGGAACAGTTGGGGCGGGGCATCGTCGACCAACTCGCGCCGTCGCCGCTGCGTTGCGACGATCCGGAGCGCACCGCGATCATCGATGAGATCGCCGATCGCCTGCTGGCCACAGCGCCCGATCAGCCCTACCGGTTGCGGGTGATCGTGGTGGATAATCCGATGGTCAATGCCTTTGCCATTCCGGGCGGCACGATCGTGGTGTTTCGTGGTTTGCTGGAAAATACTGAACGGGCAGAGGAATTGGCCGGCGTGCTGGCCCACGAGTTCCAGCATATCCTTCGCCGCCACACGACCCAGCAGTTGCTCCAGCAGACCTCCACCGGCCTGCTGATCGCCGCGATGACGGGCGATGTGACCGGCGCCGCCGCCTACGGGTTGAAAAGTGCCGAGATGATTGGCCGACTGCGATACAGCCGCCTGCATGAAGCGGAGGCCGACCTGGAGGGGATGAAGATGCTCATGGCCGCACAGATCGATCCGCAGGGCATGGTGGCTTTTTTTGAGACGCTGGAGGATAAAAGCCCGGAGATTCCGGATTTCTTCAAATATCTGATCACCCATCCGAAAACCGACACGCGCATCCAAGCGCTGGCCGCCTATGCGAAGGCACACCCGTCGACGGTCATCCCGCTGCGTCCCGATTACGACTGGAAACGGATGCACGCCATCTGTCAGCGCGAAACGACTGAAGAGACGTCCTAGAGCCGGCGCTCCCCGCGCTATTCCGCGCTGCCCGGCATGGCCGCCGTGCGGACGACCATCAACAGAAACACCAGTTGGATGACCCAGCCGATGGCACAGACGCCGAGGGCCCGCCACGTGCTCTGATAGTCCAGCGCCTGGCGCACAGCGATCACCATGGCGATCAGCATCCAGACCGAGGCCGCAAAGTACACCATGCCGGTCAACCCGGGCACAATCCCGACGACCCGGAGCAAGCCCGGCGCGCTGGCGAAGCCGGTGGTGCGCAGCAGCTCGCCGAAGTCCGCCCGGGTTTGCGGCTCGGGCAGCAGGCGCGTGCCGATCCAGTAGGTCATGGCGGACCAGATAAACCATCCGGCAATGGAGGCGACTAATCCGAGAATGATGCGGCCGGCGCCGCCAAATTGCCCCAGGGTGCCCAACCCCGCCGCGAGACCGGAAAGGATGACAACGGCGAGGGCCTGCCAGATGGCGTTCCGGTCCGCCTCGACCTCTTCATAGAGGCTCGGATCGAGTTTGAACGCCCGGATGATGCGCTGCAGAAAGAGCTGCTGGGGTGACTGTTCGGTCTGCGTCATGGCAAAAGTCCTCGATGAACCGCGCCACTGCGTGTTTGCCTGTGCGCGGATCGCCGACAGCATAGCGGTTTCCACCGAGGGCTGTCAATTTAGACCAGGGGGAATGGCTGATCTCCCCCGTGCATTGCTGTCGCGTGTCAATTGGAATCAGGGGGAGAATGCTCATCTCCCCCTGATAACCCCCATCGCCATACGGATTGCACCCATGGCTCGCGTGTCAGACCAACGCTCGGTTTATGTTGGTGTGCATTTCGCCGATATTTTCACTATAATGGGCCGTCATGAAGCCGTTGGATGAAGAAATCATCAAACGCGAGGTCGTGTTCAAAGGCCGCTATGTCACCACCGAGGTGCGGACGGTGCGATTGCCCGACGGCCAGACGGCCACGAGGGAGATCGTCTCCCCGCCCGATGCCGTGGGCGTGCTGCCGATTGATGAGACGGGAACGGTGCATCTGGTCCGGCAGCACCGGACGGCGCTGGGGCGGGCGATCATCGAAATTCCCGCCGGCATCATCGACCCCGGCGAAACGCCCGAGCAGTGCGGCCGGCGCGAATGTGAAGAGGAAGTCGGCCTGGCGCCAGGCCGGATGACGCGACTGTGCCGCTTCTATCACTCCGTCGGTTTTTCCACGGGCTGTATCGAACTCTACCTGGCCACGGCATTGACCCCGTCCAAGCGCTCGCACGCGGAGCCGGGTGAATGGCTGGAGCGCGTCGCCATGCCCTTCGCCGACCTGGTCCGCCTGGTCGAGACCGGCGAGATTGTTGACAGCAAGACGTTGCTGGCCGTGCTCTGGCAGCTTCAACACCCGGACCTCGGCCGCTGAGTTCGGGTCACCTCCCGGGGGCCATCGACGAGCCCCGGCTTGACAGCGTCGATGGTTTGGACTACAGTTGTCGAAGTCAGCCCGGTTTATCGAGCATTCGGTCGGCCGTATGTCTGGATTCTCCGTGCTTATAGCAGATTGATCGTGACAGAGGAGGCGCCATGTGGAATTGGAAGGATGGTTTGAAAGACGACGATCAGCATCGGCCCGCGCGGTCCGTTGACTCGAACGGCGCGCACACCGGACACGACACCCACCACGAATCCAGGAGAACCGTAATGGGACAGAGCGCGATGATTGGCCAATCCATTCACATCAAGGGTGAGTTGACGGGCAACGAGGATCTGACCATCGAAGGCACCGTCGAAGGGAAAATCGACCTCAAGGAACACCACCTGACGATCGGCAAGGGCGGCCGGATCAAAGCCGATCTGCACGCCAAGTCGATTACCATCGTTGGGGAAGTTGTCGGCAACGTCACGGCCGAGGAAAAAGTCGAGCTCCAGAGCACGGGCCGTTTACAGGGCGACATCATCTCGCCCCGACTGGCCATCGCCGACGGCGCCCACTTCAAGGGCAGCGTCGAGATGGACCGCAAAGCCGCCGTGAAGGAATCAATGAACCATGAGGACAAACTCCACGTCCGGCCCCCGCAACGGCTCGCCCCGGTGTAAGGCCGTCCCGTTCGTGCCTTGATGCCCCTGGCCAACCCAGGCGGGGCCCTCGCGCAACCCGTTCAACCGCGCCATCCTCTTGCGGGGACGCCGTCTGCCGTCGTGCCGCCGCCAGAACCTGGCCGTCATTCGACCAAGAATCTGACGCGTCTCATCCAGGGGTTGGCCCCCTGCGCCGCGCCCCATCTGCTCGATCTCGGCCGGTTGTGCGGCGAGAACATCGAGTGGCTGATTCACCGGCGGTGCAAGGTGAGCGTCGATGATCAGATCACCGGCCTTCGCCCGGCGCCGCCCGCGCCGCCGCCTCCCCGTTCGCCCCGGGTCAAGGAAAAGGCGCCGCCGCCCGTTGTTGTGCTGTCGCTGTCCTATCCGGAGAACAGTTTCGACGCCATTCTCTGCTGGGATCTGTTCGATTATCTCGACCGCCCGAGCATGCAGGCGTCGCTCGAGCGGCTGGCTGCGCTGCTCAAACCCAAGGGCTACCTGCTGGCCTTTTTCAATTGCCAGCGGGCCGCCACCCGGCCCGCCGTCCGGTATCGAATCGTGAGCGACGAGCTCCTGGCGTACGATGCACTGCCGGAGCCGATCCTGCCCGGCCGGGTTTATGAAAACCGGGAAATCCAGGAATTATTCGCCGACTTTGACGTGGTCAATTCCTGCTTTTTGACCAATCAAATGCGTGAGGTCCTGGTGCAGAAAAAGACCCCCGCGTCACGCCGGTAAGCGGCCACCCCGCCGTTGTTGACTTTGCCCGTCTGCCCCGACTACGATATCGCCGTCTAGCCTCTGTTTCAGGAGCGTGTCCATGCCTCGCCGGGCGAGTCTGCTGTTGTTCCCTGCCGTGTGCGCGTTGGCCGGTTGTCTGGTCTCCACCGTGCAGCTGACCCCCGCCCCGCCGAGCGCCCGGACCCGCCTCATGGAGACCGACCCGGCCACGGCCTGGACGGCGCTGCTGCAGGTGCTGGAGCAGCGCAATCTGTCCATCCTCAGCATGAAAAAAGAGCGCGGTTGGGTGCAAACCGATTATGTCTACTTCCATCCGATGGAATTCGGCGTGCCTATCCTGGAGGGCACGCTGCTGATGGGTTCCTACATGGACGTCAAGGGCGGCCGCTACCGTGTGCTTGGCCGGGTGATCGGCGAGGCGCCCCGCACGTCGGTCAGCATTGAGGCGCAGATCGAGCGTCTTGAGGCGAGGCGCTCGGACGCGTCGCGGGCCGAGCGCTCCTATTCGATCGATGCGCCGGCCCGTCGGGAATTTCTGGTCAGGGTTGCCCAGCCCTCCAACGGGGTGATCGAGGAGCTTCTCTTCAAGGAGATCGCGGCAACGCTGGCCGGATGGCCGGCGGAATCACCGCCCCTCCAGGGCGCAGGAATCACCCCGCTGACAAATCGGTGACGGTTAGCGGGCCGGCGGGTCCGTCTGGCTGTGAGCCAGGTAAGCCCAGAGGAAGGGATGCCCCTGCTCATCGATCGGAGCATGAAACTCCAGTCCGGCCAAATGGGCCTCGCCGAGTTTTGAGCACCAGCGAATGACCCCGTTCAATGTTTCCTGAACCTGCCGCCCCTGCCGGTCGAAAAAGGTCAGCCGGACCCCGATGGCCAGGCCGACGGAGAGCGGCTGCTGGCTAAACATCTCGAGCCCCCCGCGACTGATGCTTCCCACGAAGGCAAAACGCGACCCTTCCGCCGGGAGGAGGCTGAGTTCTGCAACGGATTTAATCGACATGCGTTCGTATTTTCGCCGTTCTCGTGACATCATCCCCCCTCGAACTCCCCTCTTTCACCATAGATCACGGATAGCAAACTTTCCCCGGCTTGTCAACGCCAGGGGGGTATGAACGGCTTGACAGATCGGCGTTCACTTTCTATCTTTAGTGGAGATGGCTGAGAGTATCGTCAAGCAGGAGCTCAAGCCGCCGGCCGCGGCCGCCGCGGCCCAGGCGCCGCCGCGCGTTCTATTGATCGTCGATGACACCGCGACCATCCGGGAATCGGTCCGCAAAGTCATGGCTTCGACAAAACTGTTCACGACCATCCTGGAAGCGGACACGGGGTTGCAGGCGCTCGATCTGATGCAGAAAACGACCGTGGATATGCTGATCTCTGACGTCGTCATGTCGCCGCTGGACGGGTATAAATTGACGGCCACCGTCAAACGGCAGCCGCGTTACAAGAACCTGCCGGTGATCCTGCTGACCAGCCAGTCCGATTCCGTGGACAAGGTCAAGGGGCTCGAGGTCGGCGCCAACGATTACGTGACCAAGCCCTTCGATCATGGGGAACTCATCGCCAGGGTGAAAAATTTGCTCCGCATCAAGGAGCTGCAGCAGGAAGTCGAGGAGAAAAACGCGGCGCTGGCCGCCCTCAACCAGCGGCTGAAAATGATGGCGATTACGGATGAGCTGACCGGGCTCTTCAATCGCCGCCATTTCGGCGATCGTGTTCAGGAGGAATTTGCCCGCAGCAAGCGCTATCGCCTCACCCTCTCCTGCATGATGCTCGACATCGACAATTTCAAACAGATCAACGATCGGTGGGGGCACCAGAGCGGCGACAAGGTCCTCAAAGAACTGGGGATACTCCTGAAGCGCAGCCGGCGGACCCATGATCTGTCCGCCCGGTACGGCGGCGAGGAGTTCATCGTGATCCTCTGCCAGGCCGATCATCCGGGGGCGATGCATTCCGCCGAGCAGTTCCGCAAATCGGTCGAGGGGCACGCGTTTTCAACCGTGGACGGCCACCCGATCCAGGTCACGGTCAGCATCGGTGTCAGCAGTTATCCGGCCCCCGATGTGGTGCAACCGGATGACCTGGTCCGTGTCGCCGACGCGGCCCTCTATCAGGCCAAGCGAACGGGCAAAAACAAAGTCGTAAGCCCTCAAGTGTAGTTCGATTGTTATCAAGGGGGAGATGCTCCTCTCCCCCTTGATAATCCCCCATCGCGAACCCCATGCTCTATTCAGCTCGCGTGTCAAACCGACGCTCGGCTGTGCGCAGAGGGTGTTTCGTCTGATTCGATTTTTTCCCTTTAACGGGTGATACGAGTCTACTATTCGAATAATCCGAGCTGGGCACTCTCTTCCGGCAGGAGCGGAATCGGGTACTGATCGCTGAAGCAGGCCGTGCAGAAGGTGGGGTTGCGCTGATCGACCACGGCGCCGAGCATGCCTTCCAGGCTCAGGTAGTGCAGGCTGTCCGCCGTGATGTATTTGCCGATCTCCTCGACGCGATGCTTCGAGCCGATCAGTTCCTCCTTGGTCGGCGTGTCGATGCCGTA
>CAZJRH010000350.1:0-4282 GCA_964548215.1 uncultured Nitrospirota bacterium | reverse complement strand
GTCCGGGCCGTGGCCAGGCGGGCGCGCACATCATCAATCACCTGATCGAGCTCGTGATCGGAATGATGATCCGGAGGGTTCACGTGACAACAGGCCCCTGTGCGAAAGACATGCAGGCCGATAACAAACTCAACTGAGCCGGCTAGGCGGCGGGATCGTCCGGGTAGGCTGATCCGTCCGACGCCGGCGAGGCGACCGATCGATCCGGCTGCGCGATGTCGACGAAGCGGGAGAGCCAGCGGACTTTGCGCGGCTCCTGCCGCTCGCCGTAGATATAGATCAGGTTCCGCATCATCCGCACCAGTATCTCCTGGTCGGTCACGGGCTGCAAATATTGCTCCTTGAACCCGTAGCCGGAATTGATCAGGAAACTGGCGCATTCCGCTTTGGTGAGCGATTGGCCGGCATTGAAGGGATCCAGATAGAGATCGCGGCCGGGGACGTCGCATTTGACCAGAAAGTGGCTCGGCATGCCGATGCCGACGATGGGCAGATCCAGGCGGCGGGCGAGCAGCAAATAGACGGCGGAGAGCGTGATGGGAATGCCGACCCGCCGGTCCAGCACGCGATTCAGAAAGCTGTTGTCGGGATCGTAATAATGGACGGTGTTGCCGTGAAAGCCTTTTTCGGTGAAGAGATGATGATTCATGACCCGGATGACGCCGTCCGGCCAGCGTTCATGCCGGACCACGGCCCGCAATTCTTCGGCCATGGCGTCGAGCAATCCCTGATAACCCTCGGTCTCGATCTCGGGATAGGCGAAGCGGCTGAGCAGCAAACCGCCCTCCTCAAGATCGGGGCGTTGCAGCCAGCGGCGCCAGTCGTGCTCCAATTGCCGGCCGTTGATCTCTTCGATGACGTCGCCGAGCCGATCGGCCGCCGCCGTCGTGTCCGGCTCGGCGGTGGAACTGGCCGTGGCGTAATGGTGGCGCAACTGCGCGAGCGCCTCCGGCCCAAACTGCACCAGTTTTTCCCGGATGATCTTGAGATTGGCGCCCTGTTCAGTGGCCAACAGGAGGAGGAGTGACTTCAGCGGCTCTTTGGTCTTCGGCATCGGCGCCCCTTAATAATGCGGCAGTCCGCGATCGACGTGCAGGACTATACCATAAGCCACAAGAAAAAACCCAGAGCGCGCGGATGTTTCACGCGGCCGCGAGCTGTGTTACGATTGCCGCGATGACTCATCCACTCACGGATGCCTTGCACCAGGCGGTGCGCGACGGCGTCTTTCCGGGGGCCGCGCTGCTGGTGCAGGAAGGCGATGCGATCCGCTATTGCGACGCGGTCGGATCGGCCGCGCTGCTGCCGTCGCCGGAGCCGCTGGGGCGGGAGACCCTCTTCGATCTCGCCTCGCTGACCAAGCCGCTGGCCACCGCCACGGCCGTGCTGCAATTGATCCGGCAGGGCGTGCTGGCGCTGGAGCAGCCGGCGGCCCGCTGGCTGCCGGAATTTCGCGGCGACGGCAAGGACCGGGTCACGCTCTACCATCTGTTGAATCATTCCTCGGGTCTGCCCGCGTGGAAACCGTTTTACGAAACGATCGATCCAAACCAGGCGGGCAGCGACGAGGTCAAGGCGCGGCTGCTCGATCAGGTCACGCGCGAACCACTCGTCCAAGCGCCCGGCAAAAAATCGGTCTACAGCGATCTGGGCTTCATCATGCTGGGCATCATTATTGAACGGGCCGCCGGCCAGCCGCTCGATCGCTGGTGCCGCGAACAGATTTTTTCTCCCCTGGCCATGCCGGCCACCGGGTTTCGTCCGCTCGAGCGGCCGGAATTGGCTGGCCGGTCGATCGCCCCCACCGAACATTGCGCCTGGCGCGGGCGCCTGCTGCGCGGCGAAGTCCATGACGAGCACAGCTTCGCCCTGGGCGGCGTCGCCGGCCACGCCGGCCTGTTTGCGCCGATCGACGATCTGGGCCGCTTCGTCGGCGCCCTGATTGCGGCCGACCGCGGACGGCCCCGAGGCCCGTTCGAGGGAGTTCCCTCCCCGCTGCTGCGGCAGTTTCTCACGCGGCAGCCGACGCCGAAATCAAGCTGGGCGCTGGGATGGGACACGCCGTCCGAGTCGTCGAGTTCGGGGCGCTTTTTTTCATCCAACTCCTGCGGCCATCTGGGCTACACCGGCGCCTCCATCTGGATCGACCGTGAGCGCGGCTGGGGCGTCACGTTGCTGACCAACCGGGTCCATCCGACCCGGCTCAACGTCAAGATCGGCGCGTTTCGTCCGCTGCTGCACGACCTTGTCGCACACACGTTTTTCCCGCCCGCAGCGACTCATTTATAGCCCGCCGGCAAATTGATTTGTTTTGACGGCATGCTATAATAAATGCCGTGGAACGGGCACTCCTGCTCAACGCCTCCTACGAACCGCTCAAGGTCATCGACTGGCAGCGGGCCGTCACCCTCCTCTGGCAGGGCAAGGTCGAGGTGCTGGAAGTCTACGAGCGCGAGATCCGTTCGGCCAACTGGAACACCAAGCTGCCGGCCGTGCTCCGGTTGATGCATTTCGTCCAGATCGAATACACCAAGCGGTCGATCAACTTTTCCCGCGCCAACATTTTTCTGCGCGACGGCAGCACCTGCCAGTATTGCGGGCAGCGGTTCCGCACCGAGGAGCTGACCTTCGACCACGTCGTGCCCATCGCGAAGGGCGGCCGGAAGATATGGGAAAACATCGTCACCGCCTGCTGGCGCTGCAACAACCGGAAAAGCGGCCGCACGCCGATGGAAGCCGGCATGCACCTCATCAAGTGGCCGACCCGCCCCGACTGGAAGCCTTTTTTCACCTTTACCGTCGGCCTGCGCAACGTCCCGCCCGTCTGGCGCGATTATCTCTACTGGAACATCGAACTCGATCACGACCAGCAGTAGGGGCGGGTTTCAAACCCGCCCCTACGCGCGTTGATCCCTTCCCGCAGCAGTTGCTATAATCCGCCCACCATGTTGCCCATCCGGATTTTGATGAACCGCGACATCAAACACATTGCGCCAGAGGCGACCCTGCTGGAGGCATCGCGGCGGATGCGGGACGACCGGATCGGCTCGCTGCTGGTCCGCCGCGGTGAAGAGTACGTCGGAATTCTCAGCGAGAGCGACATCGTCCGGAAGGGCATCGCCGAGGGGCGGGATATGTCGATGGTGGCGGTCGAATCGGCCATGACCCGGCCGATCATCTCGATCGACGTCAAAAAATCGGCCGAGGACGCCAATGCGCTGATGGGCGAAAAGGGGATCCGGCACCTGGCCGTCACCGAAAACGACCGGATCATCGGCGTGCTGTCGGTCCGCGACCTGCTCGTCTATTTCAAAAATCGTTTTTAGGAGGCGGCGCCCCTGCCGTGATGGCCCGCGCGCTCAGAGTCCTCGTTCCCGCCCGCCTTGTCCCATGGATCGAACAGACGTACAGCTGGTACAAAGGTTTCGGCGATCGCCGCTACCTCCGGCGGACCGGCTCTCAGCATGCCCTGCCGCCGGCCGCGCTGCGCTCACAGGTCGGCTCGGCCGAGATCGAGGATTTTTTGCAAACCGGTCAGCGCTGCGCCCAGGATCTGGAGGCGGCGCTTGGGGCCGTCGGCAAGGACTTCTCCTCTTTTACACGGATTCTCGATTTTGGCTGCGGCTGCGGCCGCACCCTCGCCTGGCTTCGGCCTCATGCGCCCGCCGCGCGCCTGCACGGCACGGACCTGCATGAGAAAGCGATCGCCTGGTGCCGCGACCATCTGACGTTTGCCGCGTTCACCGTGAACGCGCCGCGGCCGCCGCTCGACTACCCGGCCCAGACGTTCGACCTGGTCTATGCCATCTCCGTCTTCACCCATCTGGATGAAGAGGCCCAGTTTGCCTGGCTCGGCGAGCTTCGGCGGGTGATCCGTCCGCAGGGCATCGCGCTGCTCTCCGTGCACGGCCGGTACGACTGGGAGCGGCTGCCGGGGGAAAACATCGCGACCGTCACACAGGCGGGCATCTACTGCGAACCGTCCCGGAGTTTATGCCCCCTCTATCGGGAACATTGCCACAGCACCTACCACACCAAGGAATACATTCTGGATCGGTGGTCGGCCTACTTCACGATTCTGGAGTATCGACCACGGGGCATCAACAACCACCAGGATCTGGTGGTGCTCAGAAACGATCGCTGACCGTTACGGCGAGAGGATCAGGCGGGAGTCGGACGGCTGCCCCTGTTGCAGATGGCGCGCCTGCTCCGGAAATCGTTCGTCGATCATGCCGATCAAACCCGTGATGAGCTTTCGGCCGGCCAGCTCCCGGCCGGCCAG
>CAZJRH010000349.1:0-4608 GCA_964548215.1 uncultured Nitrospirota bacterium | reverse complement strand
CGCGTGGCGCTCCAATTCCTCCAAAATGGCCGAGGCCCTCCAGAGAAACAGCCCGCTGTTCCAATAGTAGCCCCCCTGCCGCACGAAGCGGCGCGCCACCGCTTGCGGCGGTTTTTCGACAAAGCGCTTGATCCGAAATCCGCCCGACCGGCGGTCGACGGCGGGGCCGCGCTGGATGTAGCCGTAGGCCGTGTCCGGCGACGCGGGAACGATCCCAAACGTGACCAGGCGGCCCGACGCGGCCAATGGCAGCGCGCGGCGGATCGTCCGCCAAAACAATCGCACCGGCTTGATGGCATGATCAGAGGGCATGACGAGCATCAGCGCGTCCGGGTCCAATTTGCGCAACTGGAGCGCGGCCAACGCGATGGCGGGCGCGGTATTGCGCCCCTGCGGCTCGAACAGCAGGCGGGCCCGCCGCTCCGCTCCGTTACCGCACTCGTGCAATTGCCAGAAGAGATCGTCGCGGTAGGCGCGATTGGTCACGATCAGCACCTGTTCCGCCGGCAGCGGCGGAACCACCCGGCGCAGCGTTTCCTGCAGCAGGGTCCGGCGGCCGGCAATGCGAAGAAACTGCTTGGGCGCTGTCCGACGACTCAAGGGCCAGAAACGATTTCCCTCTCCGCCGGCCAGGATCACCGCGTAGAGACGCCCCATCTTCATCGATCCAAACCCCGCCCTTCCCCGATGGTCTGTCGATACCAGTCGATGGTTCGCTGCAGTCCCTCCTCCAGCGAGGTCTTCGCCTGAAAGTCGAACGCCTGTCGCGCCTTGGAGGTGTCCAGGACACGACGGGGCTGACCGTCAGGCCGGGCGGCGTCCCACACCACGCGCCCGTCGAATCCGGTCAACTTCGCGATCAGCCCGGCCAGCGTCTTGATGGTGACCTCGCGGCCCGTCCCGACGTTGACCGGATCAGGCCGATCATAGCGCTCCAGCGCCAGCCTGATCGCCTCGGCCGCGTCATCGACGTAGAGAAACTCCCTCGACGGCGCCCCCGTGCCCCAGCAGACGATCTCGGGGCTGCGCGCGCGCGCGGCCACCACGCACTTACGGATCAGGGCGGGAATCACATGCGATGTTTCCGGATCGAAGTTGTCGCGCGGCCCGTACAAATTGGCCGGCAGCAGATAAATCGCATTCATTCCGTATTGCTGCCGGTAGGCCTGCGCCTGCACGAGCAGCATCTTCTTGGCCAGCCCATAGGGCGCGTTGGTCTCTTCGGGATAGCCGTTCCAGAGCGCCTCTTCCCGAAAGGGCGCCGGGGTGAATTTGGGATAGGCGCACACGGTGCCGATGATCACCAGTTTCCGCACGCCGGCGCGCCGGGCCTGTTCGATGACGTGCAGGCCCATGACGGCATTGTGGTAGAAAAAATCGGCCGGCCGCCGCATATTGGCGCCGATGCCGCCCGCCAGCGCCGCCAGATGAATGACGGCCTCCGGCTTGAGGTCGTGATAGAACCGCGCCACCTGCGTTTCGCTGGTCAGATCGTAGTCCGCATGCGAGGGCGTCGCCACCTTCCCGTAGCCCGACGCGGCAAGTATTTCAAGGAGCGCCGAACCTAGAAACCCGCTCCCGCCCGTCACCGCGATCCGTTGATCTTTCCAGTTAGTGCCCATGACCACTCTCGGCGGGGACAGATTTCAAATCTGTCCCCACCGCGCTTATTGCACGCTCACCCATTTTTCTCTTTCCTCCGCCAGCGAATGGATTTTCGGTTTCTTGCCCGCCAGGATTGCCCGCTCACGCTCAAGATCCGATTCCACCATCATTCGCACCAACTGCCGGAAATCCACTCTCGCCGACCAGCCGAGCCGGGCCTTGGCCTTGGAGGGATCGCTCAACAGATGGTCCACCTCCGTCGGCCGAAGATAGCGCGGATCGGATTCCACATATTTTTGATAATCCAGCCCGACCAGACCGAACGCCTCGGTCAGAAAATCCCGGACCGAATGGCTGACACCCGTCCCGATCACGCAATCCGCCGGCTCCGTCTGCTGCAGCATCCGCCACATCGCCTCCACATACTCCCCGGCGTAGCCCCAGTCCCGCTTGGCATCCAAGTTGCCAAGATAGAGTTTGTCTTGAAGCCCCAGTGAGATCCTGGCCGCCGCCTGGGAAATTTTTCTCGAAACGAACGTCTCCCCGCGCCGCGGGGACTCGTGATTGAAGAGAATGCCGTTGCAGGCGAACAGGCCGTAGGCGTCCCGGTAGTTGGCCGTCATCCAATACGCGTAAAGTTTCGCGGCGGCGTACGGGCTTCGCGGCTCAAACCGGGTGGTCTCCCGCTGCGGCGTCTCCACCGCCTGCCCGTACAGCTCGCTGGACGAGGCCTGGTAGAATTTCGGCGAGATGCCGGTTTCCCGGATCGCTTCCAGCAGCCGGGTGGCGCCCAGCGCGTCGACGTCGCCCGTGTATTCAGGCACGTCGAAACTGACCCGCACGTGGCTCTGGGCGCCCAGGTTGTAAATCTCGTCGGGATGGACCGTTCGCAGAATCCGGTTGAGGGAACTTCCATCGCTGAGATCGCCGTAGAGCAGCCGCAATCGCGCGCCGGGCTGGTGGGGATCCTGATAGATGTGGTCGATCCGATCGGTGTTGAACGAGCTCGAACGCCGGATAACGCCGTAGACCTCGTAGCCCTTTTCCAGCAGAAACTCCGCCAGATAGGAACCGTCCTGCCCGGTAATGCCGGTGATCAGCGCTTTCATACTCCACCGCCTCCCTTCCAGACTTTCGTCACACCCGCATGAGCCAAAACGAACCGGGCTCCCGAGTGGCATACTCCGCCTTGTAGATCGGACATTTCTCGGCAAAACGGTTCTGATGATGATGCGCCAGATAATTCAACGCGCCGATCACCTTGAACTTTGAATTGAACGACAAAAACGCCTCAAGAAGATACTGCTCGTTCCAGAACTTCACCTCATCGATCACCCATTCATTCGGATAATCCTTCGGGGTGAAAATGTCGTGCACCTGCACCAGCACCCCCGGACGAAGAATGGGGAGAATCTCAAGGTATTCCGCCAGGACGTCCCCTTGCGGCCGGATCACATGGGTCGAATCGATGAACAGCATGTCATTTTTGCCCAGCGAGGAAAACACGCGCTTGTCGATCGTCTCCACTCTCTCACGGATGACCTGGTTTCCGATCTCCTCCAGCCAGCGGTTCTCATAAGGCTCGATGCAGAGATGCCGGCACCGATAGGCGGGATCGTCCCGCTGATTCTTCTTGATCGCCTCCGCAGCCATCAGCGTGGAGTAACCCGAGCCGACTTCAATGAACTGCGACGGCTTGAACAACCGGACCATATTGTATAAATACTCGGCGTCACCCGATTCGAATGCTCCATTATGGTAATAAAAGCTTCGGCCCAAGCCGTCGCCCGGCTTGTCCAGCGGAAAAGCCTGAAGCTCCTCATTATAGGCAAACCGTTCCAAGAGGGCCAATTGTTCATCGACATTAAAATCGATCCCGGGCAACTCACGGTCGTCCCGCAGCGATTGTCGAAGCTCCCCGGCCCGGAACAACGGCTCGTGATAGTGGCGATGAATCGGAAAAACGCCGACGAGATCGAAAATCCGCCTGCACAGCGGCAGTTTCTCGACGCCGTATTTTCTGATCAACTTGAGCAGGATCGCGGCCGGCAGGACGAACGGGGCCGACAGCGCGTCGGCGACCGGCGCCATCTGTTTCTTCACCGATTCCTTCATCCGGCGGTTCCCGTCGGCTGATAAGCGGCCGACCACTTTTGCCGCAGTTGACTCCACGCCTTCCGATTGGCCGCGGCCACGCCGTTTCTCACCGCATACGCGCCGTACGCCCGGAAATAGAAACCCAGTCTGTCCAAGAACATCTTGCGCCGGCCCCGCCAGTGTTCGATCCGATAGCCGCCAGGCGGAACGTTCACGCTTTCCCGAAGGCATCGCTCATAGGAGCGCACCATCTCATCAAACCCAAACTCTCGAATGACCCGCCGGTAGGCCGCCTGGGCCATCCGGGCGGCGGACGGCTCATCATCGAGCAACGCCAGGATGCCGTCGGCAAGCGCCGCGGAATCGCCGGGCGGCGCCAACCTCAGCTCCTCGTCATGACGAAAATGCTCCGCCACCCCGATCACATCCGTGCCGACAACGGGAAGTTCAAACGCCATCGCCTCCAGGACGACCAATCCGAACGGCTCTTCGTACGACGCGCACACCACGATATCAGACAACCGGTAAAATGGATAGACATCCCGTGTTTCAGGGACAATCCGCACCGAAGCCGCCAGGCCCGCGCCGGCGATCTCCCGTTCCAACCGCCGAAGATAGTCCCCGCTCCGGCCTCCGACGATGTAGAACACCAGATGTTGCCTCATTTTCAGCAATTGCCGGGCGGCGCGGACGAACACCAATTGTCCTTTGCGATCGCACGTGGTGCCAACGATCGTCACCACGCGCTGATCCGCCGAGATGCCGTGCGCGTGCCGCAGCTCCGCTTTCGAATGGCCGCGCTTGTAGGCTTCGATCTCATCGCTTCGAATCCCATGACGGATCAGCCTGAGCACCGGATTGGTCTGGACATCGCCATAATGTCGTAACGCCCCTTGTGAGACGCCG
>CAZJRH010000348.1:0-1997 GCA_964548215.1 uncultured Nitrospirota bacterium | reverse complement strand
CGTCCGCCAGCCCATCGTCCGAGTTGCCATCTGAACCACCCACACCGTCGATCACGTCGCCATCCGCCACGGCAAGCGCATCATCAGTCACGCTGTCGATGTCGGCATTGGCAATCGGCCCGTCGTCCTCGAAGCTCACCTGCAGCGGCAACACCGAGGTATTCGAGCCAATGCCGTTGGACACCGTAGCGTGGATGGCGCCGGTGATCGTGGCAGGCTCGTCATATGAACCTGCGGGCGTCGTGCCGTCACCAGCGAGCCCGTGCTCGATCGCCGCATACTGCGTGAGCCAGAGCCTGCCATTAAACTCGCCCAACTCCTCCAGATAAAGCGCAAACACGATCTGACCGTTCAGGTTCGCGGTCCCATCGCCGTTACCCTCGCGGCCGAGTACGATGTTGTCGTCTACCGAGTCGGTATAGAGGAAGATACTGTTGCCGCCGGTCTTGTCCAGACCGCTGTCGGCAGCGCTCAGGTTCAAACCGTCCGCGGCGGTCAGCGCTACATTCGTCTGCTCACCGTTAAACACATTCACCTGGTCGGATCCGCGGGCGTGCCCAATCTCCGTGCCCGCATTCAGACCCGATGGTCCAAGCCTATTCGAGAAGTCCTCCGGCAACACAACCGCCGTGTCATCCGCGTCGGGGTCAACGCCCTCAGTTTCGTCGTGGACGATCGGTTCAGTAATCTCTTCAAGGAGTGGAAGACCGGTAACGGCTTGCGCCGACAACGACCTGTCCCTGTGACCCGCGCCATGTATACTTACGTCTCCGTCATTGCGGTTAAACTCGCTGTCCAAGTTGACATTGTAAAAGGCGCTCTCAATCCGCATGTGGTATGGGGATCCGTTGATTGCCGCCGCGTCATTGCCTTCCCCCCAGTTCTCAAAGCTGGCGATGTGGCCGCCCCAGGCAAGGACAACGTCTGCCTCATCGGCCTTGAATGTTACGGCAATGCTGGTCGAGGAGTTGTGCTCGTAGTCACCCGTCAAGGTGTAACCGGATAGGGCGACAATGTCGCCACCCCAAATCGAGAAGACCCCTGGCCCGCCTTGGTGCACGATTGCACCATCAAAACCGTTGGCGGGCACCAGGAAGGGGTCGTCAGGAATCGAATCGGACACATCATCCGGACCCGCCGGATCCGGCGGGATTTGGATAAGTCCAGCATCGACGGCGGGGTTCGAGGGGTTGAAGACAACTGTGTCGCCGTGGGGGTTGCCTATTATGTTGTAGTCAAAGTCGTAGCTGGTGATGTAGTCAATCGCGTGCTTCCCGAGGTGCGTGGTGTCCCACTCGATTACGATCGTGTAGTAATAGTCCGACGCTCCGGATACGAGGAGGTCCGAGAATTCCGCGTAATAGGGCACAACTTCGCCCACAAACAGGTCTGCCTTTGGTCCGCCAAGGTTGCCCGTAATCCATTCCTCGCTCTCGTTCGCCCACTGGAACAACTGGTCGAGGTGGCCCGGGTTTGCCACCGGCTTCGAGTCAGTGAAGGAAGTCGTTGCGACTTGCCCGGAGGCAACATCGTCCGTTGTTCCCGCGACGCCATCAGCGCCGGTGCTAACTATGCCCGTCGCCCTAAGCACGAAGGTCGCCCCGAACGAATCGTCCGGATTGACGTACCAGTTTGTGACGATCTTGCCGTCGGCAGTGCCATTGAGGTCGCCCGTGCCACCGTCGGTGACATACCAAGCCTCGTGACCCGCGCCCGAGTTGTTACCGAGCACATCGTCGGCCGTGCCGTAGGTGCGGTCCTTGCCCGCATCGGTCACGTGCAGCACCTGGAATTTCGCGGTGCTGCCCGCGATGAAGCCGGAGGCTTCGATAGTGGCCGTGCTGCCCGCCGCGTAATCGGCGAGATCCGTCGCCACGGTTACCGGCGCCGCGTGCTCAACGCCGATGAAGTCGGTTATCTGCGGGGTGAGGGAAGGCGTGTTCTGCAACTCTATCTTGAGCTCCGCCCCAGCAATACCGTCGGTATCGGCGTAGAGG
>CAZJRH010000347.1:0-5899 GCA_964548215.1 uncultured Nitrospirota bacterium | reverse complement strand
TCTGGACGAATGTCACCTCGTTGTTGGAATCCACGCCGGCCGGTCCGAATGGGCCGCACACCGTCCATATCTTCCGGGTCATCCCTCCTCCTCTGAACTTTGCACAGATTCCCGCCTTGATGAAGAGATACCCCCTCTCCCACCGTGAGGCGGAGGTGCTCTCGCTGATGACGGAGAGCCTGGTCGCCAAGGAGATCGGCGTCCGACTTGGTCTCAGCACGTCGACCGTCCGGACCCACATCCAGAACATTCTCAAAAAACTTCAGGTCCACAGCAAACTGGAAGCAGTGGCCCTCGTCCTTCGGCAGAAGCGAAGCTGATGGGCGCCCCCCTCCGCGTCTTGATCGTTGAGGATTCGGAGGGCGACGAGGTGTTGTTGGTCCGCGAGCTCCGGCGCGGTGGTTATGACCCGGTGGCGTTCCGCGTGGAGACAGCCGACGCCATGCGCGCCGCGCTGGCCAGCCAGCCGTGGGATCTCGTCCTGGCCGATTATACGCTGCCCCACTTCAGCGGGCCCGCCGCGCTCGCGCTGTTGCAGCAAAGCGGACACGACCTGCCGTTCATTATCGTCTCCGGCACCATCAGCGAGGAGACGGCGGTCGCGTTGATGAGGACCGGGGCGCATGACTATGTCATCAAGGGCCATCTGAATCGCCTGCTTCCGGCCGTTGTACGGGAACTGAGGGAGGCGGGGGAACGGCGCGAGCGAAGGCGGCTGGAAATGGAGTTGCGGGAAACCGCGGCCCGTTTCGCGGGCGTGATTTCGATCGCGGCCGACGCGATCATCATCATCGATGAGGCCCAGCACATCATTCTGTTCAATCAGGGCGCCGAGCGCGCCTTCGGCTACCAGGCCGCCGAGGTGATCGGGCAACCGCTCGATCTCCTCCTGCCTGCCCGTTTTGTCGACGTTCACCGCCAGCATGTCCGCGACTTCGGCGCCGGCGCCGTGCCGGCCCGCCAGATGGGGGAGCGCCGCGGCAAAATCATCGGGCGCCGAAAAGACGGGACGGAGTTTCCGTCCGATGCCTCCATTTCCAAGTGGAAACGGGACGGAGAGACGGTCTTCACCGTCATCGTGCGGGACATTACCGAGCGCGAACAGGCGGCGGAGACGATCCGCCGGCTGGCCTATTACGACACCCTCACCGGATTCCCGAACCGGACGATGTTCCAGGAGCTTGTCGGCCAGGCCGTCTCGGCCGGCCACGCGGAGCGAAAGCCGCTGGCGATCCTGCTCCTGGATCTGGACCGATTCAAGGACATCAACGATACGCTGGGACACCATCGCGGCGATCGCCTGCTCCAGCAGGTCGCGTTGCGTCTGAAGGACCTCTTGCGCCCGACCGACGTCGTCGCGCGCCTCGGCGGAGATGAATTCGGCCTGCTGCTGCCGCTGGGCGCCGCGGACGACGCCGTGGTGGTTGCAAAGAAGGTCCAGCGCGCGCTGGAGGCGCCGTTCGAAATCGAGCGGCTGCCGATCGCCGTCGAAACGGGAATCGGCATCGCGCTCTTTCCCCTCCACGCCGAGGACTCCAACGGCCTGCTCCAGAAGGCCGACGTCGCGCTCTACACGGCGAAAAAAGAGGGGAGCGGCTACGCGATCTACGCCCCCCAGCGCGATCCCCACAATCCCCGCCGGCTCGCGCTGCTGGGGGAATTGCGGGCGGCCATTGACGCCGGTCAACTCTTCCTGCACGTTCAGCCGAAGATCCACCTGCGCTCCGGCCGGACGATCGGCGCCGAAGCGCTGATCCGCTGGCGACATCCGGCGCGCGGCGTGATCATGCCGGACGAATTCATCGTGCCCGCGGAGCAAACGGCGTTGATTCACCCGCTGACCCACTTCGTCCTCGGCGAGGCGCTGCGCCACTGCCAACAATGGCGCCGGTCGGGCCATCAGCTCACCGTCGCGGTGAACCTGTCGGTGCGCAATCTGCAGAATCCGCAATTGCCGGTTCAGATCCAAGAGCTGCTGCATCGTCACAACGCCGACCCGGACTGGCTGGAGCTGGAAATCACCGAAAGCAGCATCATGGCCAACGCCCCGCTCGCCATGGAGGTGATCACCGCGCTCAGACTGATGGGCCTCTCGCTGGCGATCGATGATTTCGGCATCGGCTACTCCTCGCTCGGCCTCCTGAAAAAGCTGCCGGTGCACTCCATCAAAATCGACCGTTCCTTCGTCAAGGAAATGCTGATCAGCAAGGATGACGCCGCCATTGTCCGCTCAACGATCGAGCTGGCCCACAACCTCGGCCTCTCCGTAACGGCCGAAGGCGTGGAAACCCAGGAGGCCTTGCAGAAACTGACAGCGCTCGGCTGCGATGAGGCCCAAGGGTACCATATCGCCCGCCCCATGGCCGCCGAACATTTCATGGAGTGGCTTCACCGGCCTCCCGCCGACGGCCGCAGCCCGGCGTAGCCTCGCCGTCCGCCCTCATCGTCTTCTCAACACACAATACCACCAGCACATCGGCAAAAAACATATAAGAGCGGCCGTCGTCGACGCGCTGGAGGAGGTGGACGGACGGCCGCCTGCTGCGGGTAGACCAAATACCCAGAACCCCGGTGCAGCGGGGGAGCGGATGATAATTTTACTTGACGTAAAGTCACGGATTGGTTTTTAATAAGGGTTGCGGAAGACGGGCCAAGGGGTCCTTCACACACAAAATCGGTTGGATGATACGCCGATTTCGGAGATATTGGGGATCGGCTTTTTTTATTGGCTTCAAACACACCATGACGGGGAGGTGAACGATGGCGAAATACAAGGTGACAGCACTGCCTGGCGAGGGAACAGGGCCGGAAATCTTCGACGCCGTCCGGATGGTGCTCGATGCCAGCGGAGTGGAGATTGAATGGGAGTATGCGGAAATCGGGCTCGACTGTATTGAGAAGTACGGCACACTCCTGCCGGAGAAAACCATTGAGTCCATCAACCGCAACAAAGTCGCCTTGAAGGGGCCCACCACCACGCCGATCGGCACGGGCCATAAAAGCGCGAATGTCACGCTCCGAAAGATTTTCGACCTGTACGCCAATGTCCGCCCGGCCAAGAACATCCCGGCCATGAAGCGGCCCTGGACGATTGATCTGATCAATATCCGTGAGAACACGGAAGATTCCTACGCCGCGATCGAGCACATGGTCTCGGATGAGGTGGCTCAGTGCCTGAAAGTGATCACCTGGCCGGGGTCCATTCGGATCGCCGAATTCGGCTTCCAGATCGCCAAGCGCCTTGGCCGGCGAAAAGTCCAGTGCGTGCACAAAGCCAACATCATGAAGATGACCGACGGGTTGTTTCTGGAGGCCTTTCGAACGGTGGCCAAGAATTACCCGGAGATTGAAACCGGGGATGTCATCGTGGACAACTGCTGCATGCAGTTGGTCAAAAATCCGCAGAATTTTGACGTGTTGGTGTTGCCGAACCTCTACGGCGACATCGTCACCGATTTGTGCGCCGGCCTGTCCGGGGGGTTGGGTTTTGCCCCGGGAGCCAACATCGGACCGACCGTGGCCATTTTCGAAGCGGTGCACGGATCGGCGCCCAAGTATGCCGGAAAAAAGAAGGTCAACCCCTCCGCCGTGCTGATCTCCGGCATCATGATGCTCCGGCATCTGAACGAGTCGCAGACAGCCGATCGGATCGAAGCGGCCATGCACGCCGTGCTGAATGAAGGCAAGCGGGTGACCTATGACATGGGCGGAACCGCCAGCACGGATGAATATGCCCAGGCCATCGTGGACAAAATGAAGGTCATGGCCTAAACATCACCCAACACTGTTCAATCAATTACATTACTAAGGAGGATACCCATGGCCGGGATCTATCAAGCAATGACCACCGAGGAAGTGCTGAAAAAATACCCCAAGAAGAAACAGGAGATCAAGCTCATTGGGGTGGATATGTACATCATTACCGACAAAGGCACCCCCCAGTTCAAAGAGATTGACGGGTTTAAGTGTGAATTTATCTCAAACCGGGGCACCAAAGTATGGCCCGGTTTTGTGAGCCCCGACCTGATGCAGGTCAACTGGTACCGCTGCCGCTTTGTTGCAACACGCCCCATTACCGATGCCGACGTGAATCAATTTCTGGGGAAGCTCAGCGAGACCTTCTGGTGGTCGGCGGCGCAAAAACTGTGGAATTATGGCAGCGAGCCGGGCTACAGCAAGGCCTACTGATATTGTTTCGGCACGGCTTGGACGCGGTCGCCGTGCGCTGTCCAGCCCCCCCTTACGCTGACTCTGTTCCGCGGGCGCGGAGAACCGTTCGCCGCGCCGAGCGCAACGCGGGCTGGTCCGCGCCCGCAGGGAGCGGCTGGAACGGGCAGCTCACGGAGGATCATGAAAGCACGCGTTAAGATTCCCCTCTCTGAGGCCCTTCGGAAAATTCGCCGGATCATCGAGACGATCGCCCGGAACCGCACAATCCGCCTGGGGGATCGGGAGCTTGTGGTCGGCGAACCCGTGACGCTTGAGCTGGAACTGAAGAATGAAAAAAATGTCTCGGAGTTTGAAATTGAACTGAAATGGCGGAAAGGAAAAACCAGAAAAGTTCCGCTGGTGGGGATCATCGGCGGGAGCAAGACCGACCTGCCGATTCTGGAAAAGGCTTTCGACAGACTCACATCGCTGGGCATCACGGCTGAGCTGAAGGTGGTCTCGGCCCACAGGACGCCGGACCGGATGTTTCAATATGCGCTGGAGGCCGAGGAACGCGGCTTGGAAGTCATTATTGCAGGAGCCGGCGGGGCAGCCCATCTTCCCGGCATGATCGCGGCCAAGACACATCTCCCGGTCATTGGCGTTCCCATTCCCACTGAACATCTACGCGGCCTGGATTCGCTGTTGTCCATCGTCCAGATGCCCAAGGGAATCCCGGTGGCCACGGTGGCCATTGGCGGCGCCGAAAATGCGGCGCTGCTGGCGGCTGGAATCCTGGCTTTAAAATATCCCGATATCCGGAAGCGCCTGGTGGGCTTTCGCGCGGAACAAACCCAGTCGGTATTGGACGGAAGATAAGTGATTCTTCCCGGGGAACAAATCGGGGTGCTCGGTGGAGGGCAGCTCGGGATGTTCTTCACGGCCGCCGCCAAGCGAATGGGATACAAGGTCGCCGTGTGGGATCCGGATCCGGATGCGCCCGCACGCTCCTGGGCGGATTCATTTATTGCGGCGGATTTCGAAGATCCCCAGGCGATGCAATCGTTCCTGAGGGGAACCAAGGGCGCGACCTACGAATGGGAGAATATCCCCGCAACGTTAGTCGAGACCATCGAAAAGGAGATCACGATTCGTCCGGGAAGCCGCACACTGCGCCTCCTCCAGAATCGGATCAGCCAAAAGCGATTCCTCAAGGAACAAGGATTCCCGGTCGCGCCCTTTCATGCCGTTCAGGATCCGAAGGCCCTGCCCGCGTTGGCCGCAGAACTGGGACTGCCCTGCATTTGTAAAACCGCCACGGCAGGATACGACGGGCACGGCCAGTGGCATCTTGAGACACCGCATGAGGTGACCGCACTCTCCGGGCGCCTTCAGAATCACCCCCATCCCGCGGGATGGATTTTAGAAAAGCGGATTCCGTATCTGAAGGAACTCTCCATCCTCGTGGTCCGGAGCGAACAAGGGAACACCCAGAGCTATCCGATCGCCGAAAATGATCATGAACGCGGCGTGCTGCGGATGAGCCGGGTGCCGGCGGAGATTGATCCGGCGCTGGCCCCCAGAATCACGCCGCTTGCGGTCCTGGCTGTGAATGCGCTTGATGAGGTGGGGGTGTGCTGCGTGGAACTGTTTCTCATCGACCAGGGCGACGTCCTCATCAATGAGATCGCCCCCCGCCCCCACAACTCCGGCCATTACACGCTGGATGCGTGCTCCGTTTCACAGTTTG
>CAZJRH010000346.1:0-5095 GCA_964548215.1 uncultured Nitrospirota bacterium | reverse complement strand
TGTTGATGACGGCCGCCGGCACCATGACGCCGGCCCGCGTCTTCATCATCGGCGCCGGCGTGTCGGGCCTGCAGGCGATTGCCACCGCCCGGCGTTTGGGCGCCGTCGTCTCAGCCTATGACGTGCGGCCGGCCGTGAAGGAGCAAATCCAGAGTCTGGGCGCGGCCTTTCTTGAACTGCCGCTCGACACGGCCCAGGCGGAGGATGCCGGTGGCTACGCCAAGGCGCTCGATGAATCCTTTTATCAACGCCAGCGGGAAATGATGGCCAAGCAGTTGACCACCAGCGACGTCGTCATTTGCACGGCCACCATCCCGGGCAAGAAGGCGCCGGTGCTGGTGACCAAGGAGATGGTGGCCGGCATGGCGCCCGGTTCGGTCATCGTCGATCTGGCCGCGGAGACCGGCGGCAACTGCGAACTGACGCAGGCGGGCCGGACCGTCACGGCCGGCGGCGTCACCATTATGGGGCCGGTCAACCTCGCAGCGACCATTCCGTATCATGCCAGCCAGATGTACGCGAAAAACATTTCCACGTTCCTGTTGCATCTTGTCAAAGAGGGCGCGCTCCGGCTCGACACGGCGGACCCCATCATCGGAGAAACACTGCTGACCCGCGACCGGGCGGTGGTCCATCCGAGGGTGCGGACGCTGCTGGGGCTTCCGCCTCTGGCGGAGCCCGCATCCGCACCCGCCGGCGCATCCCAGCCGTAACGCGCAGAAGAGGAGCCGATGGACATCTTCATCCCGCTATTGACGATCTTTGTGCTCTCCATCTTTGTCGGTTTTGAAGTGATCAGCAAAGTGCCGCCCATTCTGCACACGCCGCTGATGTCGGGCACCAACGCCATCCACGGCATCATTCTCCTGGGCGGCATGCTGGTGCTCGCCTCGGCCGACACGACGCTGACGATCATCTTCGGCGTCCTCGCGGTCTTTTTCGGCGCCATCAACGTGGTCGGCGGCTTTGCCGTGACCGACCGCATGCTGCAGATGTTCAAGAGGAAGCCTTGACCGTCCGCGTCGTCAGCGATCTGCTCTATCTTGTCGCCGCCGTGCTCTTTATCACCGGCATGAAGCGCCTCAGCTCGCCCGTGCGCGCGCGTTCGGGCAATCGGCTGGCCATGATCGGCATGGTGATTGCGTTTCTCGCGACGCTGCCGCTGCTTGAAGGGAACGCGTTCAATTACGGCCTGATGGCGGTCAGCATCGTCATCGGCTCGGCGCTCGGCGTGTGGGGTTCCTACCGCGTGCAGATGACCGCCATGCCCCAATTGGTGGCGCTGTTCAACGGCGTCGGGGGCGGCGCGGCGGCTCTGGTCGCCACGATCGAATTCCTGCATCTGGGATCGACGGGCTCCGTCGGCATCGGCATCGCCATGCTGTGCGCCACGCTCATCGGTTCGGTCGCCTTCACCGGCAGCGTCATTGCCTTCGCCAAATTGCAGGGGCTGATGACCGAGCAACCGGTCGTCTATCCGTTCCAACGGGGGATCAATTTTGTGCTGCTGGCCGCCATTCTGCTGGCGGGCACCGCACTGGCGTTCGGAATCACCAATGACCCGATGCTCTTTGTCGCGTTGTTCGCCGGCTCGCTGCTCCTCGGGGTGCTCGTGGTGCTGCCGATCGGCGGCGCCGATATGCCGGTGGTGATCTCGTTCCTCAACGCCTTCACCGGCCTGGCCGTGGCCGCCGACGGGTTCGTCATCTTCAATACCTCCATGATCATCGCCGGCACGCTGGTGGGCTCCTCGGGCACGCTGCTCACGCTGCTGATGTGCCGGGCCATGAACCGGTCGCTGGGCAACGTCTTCTTCGGCGCGGTGGGCGGCACGGCGGCTGGCGCGCCCAGCGCCGATTCGGTCTACGGCGGCAAGGTCAAGTCGGCGACGGCCGAGGAGATCGCTGGCATTTTGGGCGCGGTGCGCCGGGTCGTGATCGTGCCAGGTTACGGCCTGGCCGTCTCGCAGGCGCAGCACGCCGTGCGCGACCTGACCAACCTGCTGGAAGAGCGGGGCGTGCAAGTGGAATTCGCCATCCATCCGGTGGCCGGCCGTATGCCGGGCCACATGAACGTGCTGCTGGCCGAGGCCGACATTCCCTATGACAAATTGAAGGAGATGGACGAGATCAATCCGACCTTCGACCAGGTGGACGTGGCGCTGGTCATCGGCGCGAACGACGTGGTCAATCCCGTGGCCCGGACCGATCCGAAGAGCCCGATCGCCGGCATGCCGATTCTGGATGTGGACAAGGCGCGCACCGTCGTGGTCATCAAGCGCAGCCTCAGCCCGGGATTTGCCGGCATCCCCAATCCACTCTTCGCGGCCGACAACACGCTGATGTTCTTCCATGACGGGAAAAAAGCGATCATGGAGCTCATCGCCGCGTTGAAAGCCGCGTAGCTCGTGCCACGTATCGTCTCGCTTCTGCCGAGCTGCACGGAAATCGTCTGCGCCCTCGGTTTTGAAGACCACCTCGTGGGCCGGTCTCACGAATGCGATTTTCCGGTGTCCGTCGGCCGGCTGCCGATCTGTACGGAGCCCAAGTTCAATCCGGACGGCGCCAGCGCCGCCATTGACCGGCAGGTCAAGACGCTGGTGCAGGAAGGGTTGTCGGTCTACCGGGTGGATGCCGACCGCCTGAAGGCGCTCGCGCCCGACGTCATTCTGACTCAGACGCAGTGCGCCGTCTGCGCCGTGAGCGAACACGATGTGGAGGCGGCGGTGCGCGAATGGGTCGGCGAGCGGCCGCAGGTCGTCTCCCTGGCGCCCGCCCGGCTGGAGGACTTGCTCGCGGACGTCGTCCGCGTCGCCTCGGCGCTGGGCGAGCCGACGCAGGGGCGGCTGCTACGGGGATGGCTGACCGCGCGGTTCGAGGCAGTGGCCCAGAAGGCGCAGGCGTTGCGCGCCCGGCCGACCGTCGCCTGCATCGAATGGCTGGAGCCGCTGATGGCGGCCGGCAACTGGATGCCCGAATTGGTGCGCATGGCGGGCGGGGTGAATCTCTTCGGCCAGCCCGGCCAGCATTCGCCCTGGCTGCATTGGGCGCAATTGGCGGAGCAGGATCCCGACGTGATCTGCATCATGCCGTGCGGCTATGAGATCGAGCGGACCAAAAAGGAGTTGGACGTGCTGACCCAGCGGCCTGAATGGCGCCACTTGAAGGCCGTGCGCGAACAGCGCGTCTATGTGGCCGACGGCAACGCCTACTTCAACCGGCCCGGCCCCCGGCTGGTGGATTCCCTGGAAATCCTGGCCGAGCTGCTGCATCCCGCCGTGTTTCGATTCGGCCACGCAGGCACGGGATGGGAACGGATATGAGCCTCTTCGGATTTCCGTTGACCGACGAACTCTTCCTCTACGTCGCGGCGGGTTTCGCGGCGCAGATTGTCGACGGCGCGCTCGGCATGGCCTACGGCGTGACCGCCTCCAGCCTGCTCCTGGGCATGGGGCTGCCGCCGGCCACCGTCAGCGCGACGGTGCACGCCGCCGAATGCTTCACCACGGGCGCCTCGGCGATCTCGCACCATGCGTTTGGAAACATCCGGTGGTCCCTCTTCAAGCGGCTGCTGATTCCCGGGATGATCGGCGCCGTGATCGGCGCCTACATCCTCTCGAATCTTCCCGGCGATTCGCTCCGGCCCTATATCGCCGGCTATCTGATGCTCATGGGCGTCGTCATCATGTTCAAGGCGTTTCGTGAATTTCCGCCGAAAAGGGTCACCACGCATCTGGCCCCGCTGGGATTCGGCGGGGGGTTCATCGACGCGATCGGTGGCGGGGGGTGGGGGCCGATCGTGTCGACCACGCTGATCGTCCGGGGCAACGACATCCGGGAAACCGTCGGCAGCGTCAACGCCGTGGAATTTTTCGTGACGTCGGCCGCCTCCGTCACCTTCGTCCTGACCCTGGGATTGGGGCACTGGCAGGTGATCGCGGGCCTGGCGCTGGGCGGACTGCTGGCCGCCCCGCTGGGCGGCTGGGTCTGCAAACACCTCCCGGTCCGGCCGTTCATGATCGTCGTGGGCCTCCTCGTCATCCTGCTCAGCCTCAGAACGCTCGTGCTCAGTCTTCGGTAAGCGCGACCGCGTCCGGGCGCCCGTAAAATCCGGCAGTTGCCTTTGTCGGCCCGCGCTGTTTATCATCGGACTCCACGGCACACCTCATGAGAGGAGGCGTTCATGCTCAATGAATTCAAAAAATTCGCGATGCGCGGCAACGTCGTGGACATGGCCGTCGGGATCGTGATCGGCGGCGCGTTTGGCGCCATCGTCAGTTCGCTGGTCAAGGATATGATGATGCCGCCGATCGGTCTGCTAGTGGGCGGTATCGACTTCAGCGGTTTGTTCGTGAATTTGGGCGGGGCCGCCTATGCCTCATTAGCGGAGGCGGAGGCGGCCGGCGCGCCGGTGCTGCGCTACGGTCTCTTCATCAATGCGATGCTGAACTTCGTGATCGTCGCCGCCGCGCTCTTCATGGTGGTGAAGGCCATGAACCGGCTCCAACGGCCCGCTCCCGCGCCGAGCGCGCCGGTCACGAAGCCGTGTCCCGAGTGTCTATCGGAGATTCCCAAGGCGGCCAAACGCTGCGCCCATTGTTCGACGCTCATCGCCACCACGGCCTAGACAAACCGGACGCTCGCTAAATCTCGACACCCCATACTGAACGGACCAGGATGCCGATGGCGTAGGTCACGCCAACCGCGGCGGCGATGATGATCAGGTTCATCGCGGCGCGCTTCTTGATTTCCATGCCAGATAGAAACGCCAGCACGGTCGAGACGATCAGAATCATGGCGCCACCGGCCACCACGGAGGCCGCCGCGTTCGTGGCCCCGAACACCACCGGCAGGATTGGGAAGAGCGCCCCGATAAAATAGCTGACGCCGATGATGGCCGCGGCGGTCACGGCCGGCTCGCCCGCCGCGTGGTGGTCGGGGGGATCTCCCAGGAAGCGATGTTTCCGTTCCTGTGTGCGCCGCATTTCATTTTCCGAGCTGGTCGCGGCGTAGGCCCCGGCGGCCATGGAGAGCGAGCCGGCCACGGCGGTGGTGACGCCGGCGATCAGCACCGTGGTGCTCTGGCCGAAGGCGGC
>CAZJRH010000345.1:0-5908 GCA_964548215.1 uncultured Nitrospirota bacterium | reverse complement strand
CGAGAAAACCATGCCGCTGCGCCAGAGCCAGACCGCGCCGATGGCGGCGATAAATACCAGCCATCCTTCCACGATGGGTCGTCGCGAGAGCATGGGCGCTATCATCAATAATCCCGGCCGGGCGTGTCAAGCCGGGCCGATGCTTGGTAGTGGGTCAGTTTCATGGTTTCAGCGGTACAAAAATAGGGACACGTCCCAATTATCGTTCTTGACGCGCAGAAACGAGGATAATTGGGACGTGTCCCTATTTTTGATACATGCCCATGTGAAACTGACCCACTACCCGATGCTTGACACTGTTTCGGGTGATTCGTTATAGTAACGCCGCTGTCGTATCAGACATGCGCCCCTAATCGATCTATACCCCCAAGGAGCCGCACCAAGATGAGATCATCGAGGTTATTCGCTGTTGCGTTCATGCTCGTTGCGCTGTGTCTCTCCGCCGGCGGCTGGACCGTCACGCCCGCGCTGGCCGAAACGGCCGAAGAGGAAGAAAAAGAGCGCCGGGAGCGGACGGCTCCGCCCGGCGGCGTCCGCGAAGGCGTCATCGCCGACCATCCGGTGGAGATTCTCGTCAACGGCGTCAAGAAGGGCCAGTTCACCGGCGCCGATCTGCAGAAATTGCCGTCAACGGCCGCCTTCAGCCCCCGCGGCAAGCGCACCTCCTGGACGGTGATGGAAGTGCTCAACGCCTACAAGATTCCCTCCGGCGCCACGATCAACTTCTATAATAAGCAGGACAAAAAGATGTCGCTCCCCTGGGAGGAGCTGCTCCGCCAGAAGGACAAGGTCAATTTTTCGTACAACTTCAAAGGCGAGCTTATCCTTTCAACCGACGTGGCCGATAAAGTGCCCGAGGAGGTCCGCTCGACCGACCATCGCGACGCCGGCACGGAGGACAAACGCCGTGAAGAGATGCACAAGCAGCGCCAGCGCAGCCTGATCTTTTTCCGGGATGTGCGGCGGGTAGAGGTGGTGCAGTAGCGCCACCGTGATATTACGTCACAAGGAGAATCAAAGAATGCGTAAGGGTATTCGTGTAACCGTTATAGGAATTGTGGGCATTGCCGTCATCGGCGCTGCGCTCTATGCCGCCGGCTTTCGGATTGTTGGCCAGTCAGGCCAGCCGCTGTTATCAGGCGAAGTGGGCGGAGCCAAAAACAAACCCGGCTGGCGGCGTTCAGAGGAAGCCCTTTCCAGGCCCACTCCACCGGGGTCTGGCCAGCAAAAACGGATGGCTCAATCTGAAGATTCAGCGCCCGGCAGCCAGGGCGGGCGTGGTGGACAAAACCAAGAGGGTAAACGCAACAGTGGTGGTGGTGGCGGCGCGCAACCCGCGCGGCAGCCCGGCTTTGGGCCATCCGGGGGCATTCTCCTTCCCAGCAAGCCCGGCGCCACGGCCATTCCCGTGACCCTTGGCGGAAAAGAGAAGGCCTCCTTTGTCGGTCAGGATTTGGTCGATCATGTTGAAGACACGGTGATTGCCACCGCAGATGGCCCGCGCAAGGGCTGGTCCATTGAGAAAACCCTGAAATATCTCGGCATTGAGCAGTACAAAGAGGCCGTGCTGCTGGGCGCCAATGGCAAGAAGATCGTCATCTCGGCGGCGCAGATCCACGATAAGCAGACCATCCCGCTGCTCACGTATGATGAGAAGGGCCAGCTTATGATCGTCTCCGGCCCAAAGGTCCAAGGCACCAATAAAGGCATGCTCACGCTCGATGACGTGAAAAAACTTGTCGCCGGCCGCACCGATCTTCTGAAAGCCGGCGGAATTGAAAAAATCGAGGTCAAGGGATAGCCATGGCGGGAAAAATCGGTCACAAACTCATTCTCGGAGCCATTGTGGCCGCGGCGGTCGTGGCCGTGGCCGGCTACCTGACGGAGCGCGGCATTCGGATTGAAAAAATCCGGCCCACGGCCCCGACCACCTCCCCGGAGGGTCGTACGCCAGGAGATCAACAGGCTCGAGGTCTTGAGGCCGCCTCACTGGTCGAGCCCGACCAAAAACCAGGACAAAATAGAGGAAAATCAGACAAAGAATCACAGCGGGGCGGCAAAGACAAGCAGACGGTTCGTGGCGGCACCCGCGGCCATGACCTTGTTGTCGGCAATGCCCCCATTCACATCCTGGTCAACGGCCAGACAAAAACCACCATCCGGGGTCGTGACCTCCAGGATACCCTGGAGGAGGTCACGGTGGTCACCGCCAGCGGCCCGCGGACCGGCTGGGCCGTAGCCGACATCCTGCACGCCCATGGCATTGACGGGGCCAAACAGGTCGCCTTCACGAATAAAGAGGGAAAAAGCTGGTCGGCCGACTGGAAGCAGGTGAGTGATGCGGAAACCCGGGTTATTGTTACCTACAGCCAAAATGGCTCAGCGCTGTTGGTTTCCGGCCCCATCGTTCAGGAGACCAGCCGCAAACGAACCAGCCCCCGGGAGCTCAAAGCGCCCATTCGCGACCGAACCGACCTGGTGCTCTTTCCAGACGTCGTCAAAATCGATGTCGCGGGGTAACCCAGTCGAGCGCCACAAGCTGCTTGACATCCCTGGGATTCTATGATATTTTTCGCTTCGTCTGTCCACTGTGGGGTTTTGCAGGGGGGATGTTGTTAATGCGTCTTTATCATTTGTGGCCTTCAAAGAGCGCCCTTTTGTTGCTGGGGGCTTTCTGCCTGCTGCCAACCGCCGCGTCGGCCGCCACTTCCTCCCTCCCGCTTTCAGACGATCAATCCCGCGCCACCCTGCAAGCCCGGCAGCAACTCCATGTCGCGTGGGTCGAGCAGACTAACGACCAGCAATCATTCCTCTTGTACCAGCGTCAGGATCTTTCCGGCCGCCCGCTCTCCCCGCGGACAGTGATCCATCAGAGCGCTTCGCGGATTCGACGGCCCCATCTGGCGGTCGACGCCAGCGAGAGAGTCCACCTGCTCTGGCAGGAGCGGTTCGCAAAAGAGGCCGGCGCAAAGACTTCGCAGGGCACCTGGGTGCATTACGCCCAGCTTGCCCCCGCCGCACAGGGGCTGACCATCGTCCGTCAGCAGGTGCTGAACCAACGCCCCAATGCCATGCACCCGGCCCTGGCCGTTGATGCCCAGAGTATCGCGTACGCCGTTTGGGAAGAGGGTGACAACAGTGTCGTCCTGGCTAAGATTGTCGGGCACCAGCGGCCGGTTGAGTTTCACACAATTGCCGCCTCCTTCGGCAAGGAGGGCCGGGGCTATCCCGCGGTCGCCGTTGATCGCCAGGGGAATGTGCACCTGGCGTGGACCAATGCCACCAGCGCCGGTGACAGCCAGATTGTGTATGCCATGCTGGCCGCGACAGACCTGGGCGGAAGGCAGCCCATCGTCGGGCAACCCCTCCATGCCGGCGCGCCGGTTGTCGGCCAACCCAAGCAGATCACGATTGATGACACGGCGGGCCAAGTCAAAATATCCTGGCAGAACCGGCGTGCAGAGGGGCCGCTCGGTCGGCTGGCAGCGCTGCCGGTCAACAGCCTGACCCTCCGCATGAAAGGCTCAGCCGCCAGACTGGCAACGCCATGGCGCGTCATGGACCAACATCTGGCCTCCATTCCTGAACTCCCCTCGTTTGGAGAGCTACTGGCTGTCACCGTCAAACCCCATCGGCCCGCTTCGATCTACGCAGTCATGGCGAGGATCGCTCCCCAGACTGATCCCGTTCAACCACTGTTGCAGCGGTTCGATGATGCCATTGAGAAGCTCAAGCTTGCGCAATTGTTAGCCTTTAGCAATTGGAGCAGCGCGCCGCCGTCGGCAACGGTTGTTGCGTCCCACCCCCCGCACGGCTCTGTTCTTCAGTTCGTTTCCCAGCAAGCTCGTCACAACCATCAGTTCAAATCCCTCTTCAGCGCGTCCCTGAACACGCTGGGACCGCCGAACCACTTTTCTCAAAGGAGGTTGCCACCCACTACGCAGCAAATTACGGCGTCCTTCGGTCAGGAAGTAGTCATTGAGCGCGTTTAATAACAACAAGCAGTACCAACAAGGAGGAGTCACAATGAAACGTTCATTCTTCTGGGGCGCAAGCCTCATGCTCGCCGGCGTGGTTCTCTGGTGGGGCTTCCAGGGAAGCAGCCAGGCCGACCACCGCACACCAGCCACCGGCTACGATCCCACGAATGCCTCTGTGGGACAGCCCAATGACGAGGTCTCGGATGACAGCCCGGACAAACCTGGCTCCGAGCAAGCCCAGCGGGATCGCAATCCCGACCGGCCGACCGGAACAGCAACAGCCGGCGATCTATCGCCTGACGGGGTGTCGGATGCTTCGACAAACCGGGATGGCGTTCCCGGCGTTCCCCCAACCCCCGACCGGACCGAGCAGCGGGACGCAGGCGTCGATCTCGACCCCGATTGCGGCAACGGACCGGGTGACGGCAATTGCGGCAACAGCCGAAATTCCGGCGATGGCCGAGCGGACAATTTCGGCGCCGGGGATGATATTACTGACAACCTCCCCGATCGCCCAATCGCGCTGAATCGGACGCTGGATCAGGTCAATGACGGCCTGCCCGATGCGCCGTGGAAAGATAGCTTCCTCCTGCTCGATGGGGTCGGGCCTGACACGATCAACGACCGGGTCGGCGTGCGCGACTGTCTGGCTGCCGATATCGCCGTGGGCGAGTGCGATGATAACTTCGACAACCACCCGAACGCTGGCGGCAATAACCGGGCTGATACAACGGAGAAGGATCGGCCGTTAACAGTCCAAGGCCGTGTCGGCGCCTCCAACACGCCAGATCGGTCGAGGGACGGCATTGTTGATGGTACGCCGAGCCGCGATCGTGACTGGAACGCGTCGTCTGACCGTAACGCCGCTGGCGGTGGAGATGCCACCCGGGACAAAGCCTGCACGGGTGAGGCAGATAACCCCTGGCGCGCCAATGTCGACTGCACGCCGGATAGCGTCAGAGATCACAATGCGTCATCTGGTGATGCGCCCGATGGCACGTCGGATCGCGTTCTTCTGGCCAATGCTGACAACCGGCCGGATGCCTCGCAGGATCGCGTCAACAATCGCGATCGAGGGACGCACGACCACAACATCGCCTCGCGCGACGCCTATTCATTCGGCGCCGGCGATAACATCAGCGATGGGCGGGCCGATGAGGGCAGTCTGGGTTACGCGTCGGTCGGTGGTGGTGGTGGTGGTGGCGGCTGCAGCCTGGTCGCATCGCGAACGGCCACGACAGGTTCCAGCCTGGCCTATCTCTTGGTCCTGCTGGCGCCCGTGGCGTTTGTCATCGCCCGGAGGCGCTTGGCGCGTCGGTAAGTCGTAGTAGACAACGCAGTGCAAGAAGGGCTGGGGGAAAATCCCCCAGCCCTTCTTTTTTTGTTCGCAGCGGTACTGGTAAAGTTTGGACTGAGGGATGGTCGACGTGCCAAGAAAAGATCCGTTCGCCCTGAGCCTGTCGAAGGGCGCGGCCGCTCGTGGTTCGACCAGCTCACCACGAACGGCTCTTCACTGACCAAATTTTACCAGTACCTTCGCAGCCTAAATATTGAATATTCTTTGGATTTCTGCTATGGTTATGGCCCACTACATGAACCCCTCTGTTGCTTTGCGCCTTTTGGCATCAGCCGTTGCCATCCTCGTCTGGTCTATCGCCTTACCAACTTTCGGTCAAACAGGCGGCGCCACTGCTTCGCCGCCACCCGGCACCATCATTACGTATGATGCCGAAGACCACACCGTGACCCTCAACGTGACCGGAGTCCCGCTCCGGCAAGTACTGGATGCGATTTCCACCCAGAGCAACATCCGCTTCCGGCTGCCCGCGTCCGCTCCGGAGCTTGACAGCCGGCGGATCACACGATCGTTTGATCGGATGGGAGTGGAGCGCGCCATCAAACAGCTCCTCGGCCCCAGCAACACCGCG
>CAZJRH010000344.1:0-2898 GCA_964548215.1 uncultured Nitrospirota bacterium | reverse complement strand
ATGTCGAAGGGGATGTACTGGGCCGCCTCCCATTTGATCATTTCCTCCAGCTCATCTTCGCTCATGGGAGAGAGCTTGACCCGCTTGATGATGACGGAATGGCCCGCAACGGATAGAGCCACGTCCTTGGTCTTGATCCGGCATTCCGCAGCCAGCCCCTTGATGGCGTCCACGATCGGCCCGGCGTCCATGATCGCGCCGTCCACAATCAGCTCGGGCTCAAGTGATCGAACGCCGAACCGCTCCAGAACGTATCCGTTCCTGGCTTCCCGGACCTGCACCATCTTGATGGCGCTGGATCCGACGTCGATGCCGACCAACGGCTTGGCTTTTCGCTGAAGAAACATGGGGTACCCGTATACGATCAGCGCTTGGCGTTATGCCCGCGCATGATCGCTTTAATCTCCTGAACGTTTTTTTCCGTGTACAACCGCCAATTCCGCCAATCGCGCCCGATGGAAGAAATCAAACCGTCGCGCTCCCATCGAAACAACGTGGCTTTGGAAATGTCAAAACGAAGACAAAGGTCCCGGGTCTTATACCGGCCCTTGTCCTTGGATTTTGATCCAACGGCTTTGAGTTTGGCGGATAGCATCGCAATTATGCCGACATCCCAGACGGCGAGCATATGTACAGGGTGATTAATGTGTTAAGTATATTCACTATATCACCTCTGCACTTGCGGGCTTAAGTATACTGGATTGCTCCGTTCTGTCAAGCCGATAAGCGTGGCGGTCCTTCCGGCCTTTCGGAGGCTCCGACCGGGGCAAAAACTCGATGTGTGAGGGGCGCCGAGATATGGCCGGCGGAGTGCGAGATGGCCCCACGGCCATCCAGACAAACCTGAGGCTTCAACCGCGCTCGGAGCGCGCCTTGAACAAGCGGGCGGCGCCGATGCGGATCGCCGATGGCAGGTTGCGGTCGGCGCCCAGCAGCTTGAGGTCGAGCGTTTTCAGCCGCGGCAGCATCTTGATGGCCATCGGCAGCGGGGTCTTGGGATTGGCGGCCAGCGCCTGCACCACGGTGTAATGCTTCATCCAGTCCACATTGGACGCGATTTCACGCAACAGGTCGGTCCCCAATTGCCGCGATTTGGCAAATTGCTCGACTTCCTGAATCGTCAGCTTGGGATTGCCCAGCGCGGCCAGCGCCACCTGCTTGTTGGAATCCCGGATCAACAATCCCCGGCCTTCCTTGTCCGTTCGCCGGGCAAATTGCATCCGCTCGGCCACAGTCATGCGTTGGACGGCGACAAAGAGCGGCACCCGCTCGATGCCGGAACCCTGTGCCGGGGCCGGCGCCTCATCGGGGGACGGGACCTCCTCATCGTCTTGTTGCTGCGGCGCGCTCATGGGTCGATTCCAGAATCTGCAATCACGCGCGCCTCAGTAAGGGCGGACAATTCCCGTGGAGGGCGTGTTGCGATCGTCGGATGCCGGCGCCTGCTTCACCTGCAGCAACTCCAGCAGTTCGGCGCCGACCTCGACGGTCGCCCGAATCTCCATCTGCTGTTGCTGCCATATCGATTCGAGAACCGCTGCGCGACGCACGTACGATTCCACCTGCGGCTGCAGATCCGGCCGCTTGGTCACCGAGGCTTCAATGGTCTGCTCCGGAGTCAACGGCAGCGCATACACCGCGGCCACCAGCTGTTGATAGGCCGCCTCCTTGGCCCGCCGCAATTCGGCCAGCCGCTCGGCCATCGACATGGCGGGCGTGACGTTCACACGCTCCCGCGCCGTAATGGCGCTGTTGACCCAGTCGGGCGGCGTGGACAGGTTGATCCGCCCCCGGCTGCAGGCCCCGAACAGCAGCATCACGGCCAGTCCGACGATCAGGACCCGCGCCGAACCGCCGATCAGCGGCGCCTGTGGCTGATGATCACATCGGCGCATCATCCGTCAGCCTGATGACGCGGGAATATCCCGGTGCCGGACCACCGGCTGAAAATCCTTGCCGGTCAGGTGGCGGGCCACTTCGACGGCAACGGCGACCGACCGGTGGCGGCCTCCGGTGCACCCGATGCCGATCGTCAGGTAGGCGCGCCCTTCCTGCTCATATTGCGGCAACACAAAATCCAAAAATGCGCAGAGCCGGTCGAGAAACTGCATCGTCTGCTCATGGCCGAGCAGAAAGGCGCTCACCGGCTCCGCTTCACCGGTCAGTTCCTTCAACCCCTCGTGAAAATGGGGATTGGGCAGGCATCGCGCGTCGAACACCAGATCGGCTTCACTCGGCAGCCCGTGCTTGTATCCGAAGGAGAGCAACGTCACCTGCAACCGCTTCGTCCCCAACGCCGACCGGTATTTGCCGGCGATGACGGCCTTCAATTGATGCACGGTCAGGTGCGACGTGTCGATCACCCAGTCCGCCTGCGAGCGCAATTTGGACAGCTGCTGCCGCTCCAATTCGATGCCTTCGCGCACCGGGCGGCCGAGCGCCAGCGGGTGCGGGCGCCGCGACTCGGAGAAACGCCGCAGCAGCATCTCCTCCTGGGCTTCGAGAAACAACACGGCGACGTCATGCCCCTGCTGGATCAATTGCCGATGGCATTCGAAAAAGTTCTCCAGAAACACGCCTTCCCGGATATCGATGCCCAGGGCAATCCGGGCAAACTGCTGGTTTGACTCGCAGAGATTGATGAAGGTCGGGATCAGCGGCGGCGGAAGATTATCGATGCAAAAAAAACCGATATCCTCAAAACACCGGAGCGCCACGCTTTTGCCCGAGCCCGACAGGCCGCTGACGACGGCAATCTGCAGCGGCGACATTACGACGCGACGCGCTTCCGCTTGCCGGCGGAGGGAATACGCAACACCGCCCGGTACTTCGCGATGGTCCGCCGCGCGATGTCGATCTGCTGCGCCCGCAGGCGCGCGGTGATTTCCTCGTCACGGA
>CAZJRH010000343.1:0-7265 GCA_964548215.1 uncultured Nitrospirota bacterium | reverse complement strand
GCGTCGAGATGCTCGGCCGCCATGAGGCTGAGCGTCTGTTTGGCGTGCGGGGCCAGATCGCCTCCCAACAAGCGCACCAACGGTTGCAGGGCCGCCGGTTCCAGCACCCACCCGGCCAGCGCCGTCGCCGCCTCTTGGAGTTTGGGGTCTGGTTCTTCGAGCCGTGTCACGATCTCGGCGGCATCGGCCGGTCGATGCGATTGTCGAAGCCATGCGACGGCGTGGCTCCGCTCGGGCTCCCCCGCGCGCTCCATGATCTGCGCCATCGTGATCAAGGCACCGTCCCGTTCAGACCGGCTGCCGCCCGTCCAGTACTGCCAGAGCGGCGTCATCGCCTGGGTGTCGCCGACCAGCCCCAGGGTTTCCATGGCGAGCCGCCGCAGCGGGCGCTCGGCCAGGGCCGATACCACGGCCGGAATGGCGGCCGGGTCGGCCAGCTGCTGCAACGTGGAGAGCGCCGCAAAGCGGACCTGGCCGTTTCCCTGTTGCAATCGTTCGAGCACGGCCGGCAGCGCGGATCGGTCGCCGATCTGGGCCAGCGCAATCAGCACGGAGAGTTGCAGGTTTTCATCAGAATCTTGCAGTTCGCCGATCAAGGCCGGCACGGCGCGTGAATCGGTCAGCTGGCCCAGAATTTCGACAACAAACTTTCGGGGTTCCGTGGGAGTCCGCGGCAACGCCTCGAGAAGAAACGTCACCACACGATCATGATCGGCATCGCGGCAACCCAGGCTGACGATCGTTTCCATGGCCGAGGTGCGCAGCCAGGGATCGCCGTCCCGGACCACCGCGTCCGTCAGCGGCGCCAGTAGGTCGGCGGCGTCCGCCATTTTTTTCAACCGATTGGCGGCGGCTTTTCTCACCCGCCACTCCGGATCGCCCAGCATGGTGATCAAGGGCGCCAGCCGGTCATGTTCGGGAAGGGCATCGAGACGGGTCAGTGCCTCGATGCGTGCGTCCGGATCGCCCTGCAGGGCCGCCGGCCATTGGGATGAGTGGGTCACCGGCCCCCTCTAACGGCTGTGTTACCGGCCCGGCAACGGGCGCCGGCCCTGCGGATCGCTCATCAAACGGGTGGCGTCTGGGTCAACCGGGTAAGGAGGGGCATGGGCCGCGCCGCGGTCCTGCGACGGCAGCTGCATCAGGAGACGAACGCGCTCGACCAGCTCTTTGTACAGGGCTGAGCGCATCATGTGCGCATCGGGTCCGTAGAGCATGGAGGTTTCATCCAGTCCATCCGCGCCGTGTCCCGCCATCACCAGCAGGACCTTCAGGCCGGGGTGGCGTTTGCTGCGCTTGAGCAGTTCGCACAAATCCAGTCCGCTCAGGTCGGCCAGGGTGTCTTCCACGATGACGATGATGGGGTTCAGTTCATCAATCAAGTGCAGCGTGTCCCGCCCCGTCGTAGTTGTCGTGACGTCGAATCCGGCCGGAATGAGCAGTTCCTTGACCACTTCCAGGCTGGCCTCGCCGCGGAAGGCGGCCACGATGCGCGGCATCGGCGCGGGTCCCGGGGCGGGCTTGGGCCGCCCGGCCGGCTCGATCACATCGATCGTCATCGTCACTCGCAACATGGCGTGGCATTGCGTGCAGAGAAACTCCTCGCCGCCGTGATACAGATCGACCGGCATGTCCAGCACACCCCGGCAGCGCGGGCAGCTCAACTGCATCTCAGCGCGTCTCCTTGGGGCGATCGCCGGGGGGCTGGAGCTTGAACCGGGTCAGTTCCCTGTCCAGAAGGCTGGCCTGCTCGACCAGTTGCTTGACCGATTCCCCGACGCGGGCCAGCGTCTCGACATGTTCCCGGGCGACCCGTTGGATCAACCCGATCGCATCCACGACGCCCTCGCTCTGCGTGCTCTGGTGCTCGGTCGCGCCGGCAATGGCCACGGCTTCCCCGCTGACCTTCTCGACCAGTTGATTGATCTGCTTGTTGCCCTGGGCCTGCTGCGCGGTGGCCACTTTCACCTTCTGCGCGATCTCCTTCATCTGCTCCGTCGCCTCGATCAGCAGGTTGGAATCGCGGCTCTGCTCGTTGGTCGCCATGGCAATCTGCTGGACCATCTCGCTGACCTTATGTGTCGACTCCGTCACGGTGACGACGGTCCGGGCCTGCTCGTCCGTGGCCGAGGCGATCTGCCGGATCCGGTGCGTGGCCTGTTCCGACGTGGCGAAGATTTTCTTCAAGGCTTCACGCGCCTGCTGCGAGCGCTGCACGCCTTCGTTCACCCGCTCGGCGCCGCCCTGGATCAGTTTGACGGCGTTGTCCCCTTCCTGCTGGAGTCCCTGAATGATGTCGTGGATTTCCTGCGTTGAACTGGCGGTCCGTTCGGCGAGTTCCTTGATCTCGTTGGCCACGACGGCGAATCCCTTGCCCTGTTCCCCCGCCTGGGCGGCGATGATGGCGGCGTTCAGGGCGAGCAGGTTCGTCTGTTCGGCGACCTCGTCGATCACCGTGACGATCTTGCCGATCTGCGCGATTCGGCGCTGGAGCGTCGTCATCGTCTCGAAAATCTGTTGCGCGTACTGGCGGATGCGATCGATGCCTTCGATCGTCTGCTCGACCGCGCGGTTGCCGCGCTCGGCGTCGCCGATCACCTGCTTGGAAAATTCCACGGTCTCATGGGTGTTGCCGCGGATCTGCTTGATCGACGCGTCCATTTCCGCCATCGACGCGGCGGTCTCCTCCGCCGCGGAAGATAGCAGCGCCACGTTCTCGTGGATTTCCTTGGAGGAGGAGGAGAAGCGGAGAATGGACGCCACGGCCTCTTCCACCGATGTCAGCAGCGTCGTCGCTTCCGCTGCAATCCCATCGGTCGAGGCGGACATTTCCAGGACGGCGGCCGTGCTTTCCTGGGCCAGCGTGGATAATTGATGTGCCCGCTCGTTCACACCTTTGATGGAGCTGTTGATCTCGCCGACTGCCCGCGATGTCGTCTGCGCTGCGTCCGTCTGCACCCGGGCGCCGTTTTCGATCACTTCCGTGTTGCGCACGATCTCTTCCGTGGTGTTGATGACCTGCTTGCCCGTTCGGGCCACCCGGGCCATGATGCCGTTGAGTTTTTCAACGAAGAGATTGAACGACGTCGCAAAAAATCCGATTTCATCCTTGGACGAGACGACGAGCCGTTTGGTGAGGTCGCCCTCGCCTTCGGCAATGTCCCGCACCCGGTCCACCGCGTCGTGCAGCGGACGCAGCACAAGCCGGCCCAGCGCCAGCTTGATGATGACCACCACGACGAATAGCGCGGCCAGACCGGACATCGCCAGGTTTTTCCGCGTATTGGCGAGCGCGGCGTGGGTCTGCTCCAGCGACGTGGTGATCATCAAAATGCCGCGCAACTTATGGTCCGCGCCGTGACAGAAAAAGCAGTTCTGAAAGTTGGGGAGCGGCCGCAGGTAGGTCAGCACCCGCTTGCCGTCCACCACGTCCTGGTAGTGCACATCCATGGCCCCGTTCAAGCGAATCTCGTCGGCGGAGGGAAGCTGCTGGCTCGGATCGCTGAGCCGCCGAATGAACTCTTGGTACTCCTGCTGAAACTGCTCGCGGTCGGTTTCCGTAGCGATGTTCTCTTCCTCGTTGATATCGATGATATCCTTGTGCACCCAGTCTTCCCGGAAGGCCGGGCCGATGCGCGCGCGGATGTCGTTCAGGGTCGCGCTGTCGACAAACGCTTTTTCGTGGGCCGGGCGTTTGACATAGGGTGCGTCGCCCCGGATGATTTGCAGCCGCACCACGCCCTTGAGCGCCTCCAGATCCTTGATGAGATGGCGTACGACGTCCGCTCGAAAGGCGACCATGTCCTTGTCCAGCGTTTCATGAATGGTCGAGGCTAGTTGCGCCGATTTTTCCTTCTCGGTCGTGAGCATGTTTTCTTTGAGTTTTGCCGAAAAGAATACGAAGATCGTCGACAGAGCGATGAACAGCACCAGCATGATGAGCAGGATCATCTTGTATTCCATCCGCTGCCGGATCATGCTCACCGGGTTCATGACCGCGTTCCCGCGACGGCCCGCGCCGCCAGGACCGCGCCGAGCGACGTTCCATCAATGGCAAAGGCCAGCGCGTTGTTGAGATGATACATGCCCGACACGGCTGGATGACCCTGCAGGCCGACGTCTTGGGGCGGCTGCAGCCGCGTATCGTCGATGTCCATGACGGCATCGACGCGCTCGACGGCCAGGGCCGCTGTGACCCTGCCGGATTCAACGTTTCCGATGATGAGAAAGCACCGGCGCGCCGTTCCTGTCCGGCTGCCGGCCGTTTCCGGAGCCGCATCCGCCGGCGCGAGATGCACTTGCACGACCGGCACCGCCTTGCCCCGATGGTTGAGCATGCCGAGAAGACTCACGCCACTGTGAGACGCTGCCCCCGCTTCCGAGGGTGGAATGGGCAGCACTTCACGAGCCGGCAGAATTTCCACCAATTGATGCACCGGAATGACGCAGGGTTGCGCGCCGATCATGAAGGTGACCACTTTCATGGCGTCGCCCGTCCCGGCCGCTTGCCGGCCGTCGAAGGAACCGACGCCCCCCACTGGGTGGCGATCGCCTGCAGCGTCGCCCCGGTCTGCCGGAGTGATCCGCTCAGCGCCACGAGTTGAGCCGCTTGCTCGGTGATGTGATGCAAATGCGCCTGCAACGATCCCATGGAGGCGTCGTAGTCGCTCAGCGTCCGGTTCAAGGCGCGGCTCTCATCCACCATGGGCTGGATGGAATGGATGATCTGCCGGCTGGCCGTCACCCGCTCCTCGCCGGCCTGCTGGATCTGCCGGGCGCTCTTGCGCGTGCGCTCCGCCAGATCGATCGCCCGCCGCGCCACCTCCCGATGCTGGGCGGCGACGCGCTGGATGAACTGCAGCATGCCCGTCATTTGCTCGATTGATCGGGCCAGCAGATCGACGCCCTGGTGGTGTTCCTGCATCGCACGGCCGATGCCGTTCATCAAATCGGCGGCGCGCTGCGCCTGCTGCATGAGTTCGGCGAAAATTTCAGCCGCTTCGAGCGACCATTTGGAACCCTCCTCGAAATGAATCCCGAAGCGATGGACCACGTCGACGGCCCGGTCCGCCCCGGACTGCACCGAGCAGACCACGCCGGCGATCTCCTTGGCCGATCGTGCGGTGCGGTCGGCCAGCACCCTGATTTCATCGGCCACGACCGAGAAGCTTTTGCTCTCCGATCCGCTCTGCGCCGCCAGAATGGCCGCGTTGAGCGCCAGCAGGTTGGTCTGTTTGGTGATGCCCTCGATCACCGTGACAATCTTGCCGATTGCGCCCGACTGGTCGCGAAGGTCCTGGATGGCCGTGAGCGATTCATCGACGGTCTGACGAATCACCGTCATGTGGTTTTGGACCAGGGAGCCGACTTCCCCGGCGCGCAATTGCGCTTTTTCCTGCATCGCGCCGGCGATCCGGGCGGCCTCCTGCGTTTGCTCCACGATGGCCCGCGTGCCCGCGCCCAGCTGGACTGCGGTGGCTCCAAGGTCGGGCATCTTGGCGCACAGGTCGCCGGCATGGCCGTCAATTTCCTTGAGCGCGGATGAAAGTTCGACCACATGGGAGGAGGACTCGTCGATCGACTCCTGGAAGGAGGCCATGCTCTGGCCCACCCGGCCGATTGCCGAGCCAAGTTCGGACACCGAGGAAAACACGGCATCGATGAAGGATGTCTGGTGCTGCGCTTGGTTGGCGGCCGCCCGGCCGGCGGTCTGCATGGTGTTCAGCGACTGCCGCAGTTCCCGGCCGTGCTCCTGCTGCGTCTGACCGATGGTCAGCAACGACTGGCCGGCCTCGCGGCATTCGCTTGAGAGCGACGCCAGTGTCGTCGTGGCGTGGTTCCCCGCCCGCTGGGTGTCCAGCAACCGGCCGGCCAATTCCGTCAGCACGGCGCGGAATTCCGGCGGCAGCGAGGCCGTCGCCTGGGCATCCGGCGCGCCGCCGTCTAAAAGGCGGCGCAGGCACTTGAGCAGCGGCTCGGCCGCGGCCTGACGTTGGAAAACCAGGTTCAACATGACGGGCCCGTGATGGCGCCGGAAATAGTCACGATCCGCTCTGGATCCAGCAAAATATAGGTGCGCCCCTTTTCATGCACGATCCCCCGCAAGAGTTCCCGATGGGGCGCGGCCAGGAGCGGCGGCGGCGGATTGACCTGCGACGGTTCTAAACGGATCAGACCCTGCACGCCGTCTACCAGGATGCCGCCCAATCCCTTTTCCGTCGTGAGCACGACCACCCGGCTTTTCGGCGTCACCTGGCGGGCGCCCAAGCCCAGACGGCAGCCGATGTCGATGACCGCGATGACAATGCCCCGCAGCGAGCAGATGCCCTTCAACCACTGGGGCGCCCGCGGCACGGCGGTCAATTTCGGCACCCGGATGATCTCCTTGATCAAGGGAACCTCCAGCAAATACTCTTCCTGGGCGACCCGGCAAATCAACCACTGGCGCGCGATCGCCGCTTGCGCCGACGGCGCGCTCATCGTCGGCGCTGCCGTCTCAGCCGCCATGGCCCGCTTGGTCATCGTCCGCCCGGTCGCCGTTCGGCTCAATGGCCGTCGGGCCGGCATCAAGCCCGGCCGTCCCGGCGTCCGGTGACGGGCCGGCGCCCATGTCACGACGGACGCGCTCGGCCGCCCGGCTGACGACCACGCCTTCATCGGTCAACTGTTTGATCTGCCGCAGGACGATCAGATTCTGCTGGCTGAATCGTCGAAAGAGCTTGGCCCCGTGCCGTTCGAGATGGGGACGCACCACGCCGATCAGCACCCAATAATCAAGTTGCCTGTGCGAAATCCCCACCTCCCGGCAGACTTCCTTTGCGCCGAAGGGGTACTGGTCGGCCAGTTCTCTGCTCCGTGGCTTTTCGCTCATTAAACCTGGTCGCTCAATAGTCATGGTTTGAAAACAATCTTCAGAATTCAGCCTTGTGCCATGTAGGAGATGCAACCGGTATGCCAGTTAAGGCGCCGCCGCAGTTCCTCGGATAAAATGGCATATTTGCATGAAATATCATGGTATTTGATCTCAAATCGAATGAGGTTGCTTTATGAATTTGAGCGCTCGGGATGGCCGAAGTGGAACGAACTCCCGAACAGTGCACAAAAATCGACATTTAGAGTCGGGGGGAGATGCTCGATCTCCCCCCGAGCCCCCCATCGCCAACGGTGTGATCGGCATGGCTCGCGTTGTCAGACCAACGCTCGGTTTGGTCGTCACCTCAGTTCCCCCATCGCCAGCAGGTATTGGCCTTCGGAGTGAGCAAATC
>CAZJRH010000342.1:0-2613 GCA_964548215.1 uncultured Nitrospirota bacterium | reverse complement strand
GCCGTCTTCGGCGAGATCTTCCGGGTGCTCAAGCCGGGCGGCCGGCTCGTCTGTCTGGAATTTTCCCGTCCGACCGCCGCCTGGCTGCGCGCCATCTATCATTTCTATTCCGAGACGCTGCTCCCCTGGGTGGGCACGACGGTGGCGCACGATCGGACCGGCGTCTATCGTTATCTGCCCGCCTCGATCCGGGAATTTCCCGACCAGGAACGGTTGGCGCAGATCATCGCCGCGGCCGGCCTGGAGTCGGTGCGCTACGTCAATCTGTCCGGCGGCATCGTCGCCCTGCATATTGGCATCAAACAGATTACCCCCTCACCTTTATCCTCTCCCCCTTGGAGGGGGAGAGGAGGAAAATGGGACACCCTTTCCCTTCAAGAAGAAAAGAAGGTTGGCACTTTCTCCTCCCAGGGAGAGAAAAAACTTGAAACCCTCTCCTCTCAAGGGGAGAGCCTGCCGGCAGGCAGGGATAGGGTGAGGGAAAGATGATCGACTCCATTCTCTACGTCTGGCTGCCGGCCAAGCGCATCTATCCCATCGGCCCAACCTATCTGGCCAATTTTGTCCATGCGCATCGGCCCGAGGTGCGCCAACACCTGTTCGATCTGTCGATCATTCCGCCCTCGGAGCGCCGGGCCGCACTCGACGCCGCGCTGGCCGAGCACGAACCGGGCCTGGTCTGTTTCTCCTGGCGGGATATTCAAATTTTCGCACCGCACGAGGGCGACCCGTCGCTTAAATATGCCTTCAATTTTTATTACTCGCCCAATCCGATCAAAAGACTGATCGCCTCGTTCAAGGGGCTCACCTATCTCTGGCGCTATTATCGGAACATTCAGGAAGCGCTCTCCTATCCCTGGCAGGTGCGGCGTAAACGTCCCGAGGCCCGGTTGATGGTCGGCGGCGGCGCCTTCAGCGTCTTCGCCGATCAGTTGATCGGACGGCTGCCGTCGGGCACGGTCGGCATCCTGGGTGAAGGGGAGGAGGCGGTGCTCAAGGTCGTGGAGGGCCGGCCGCTCACCGATGAGCGAATTATTTTTAAAACTAACGGCGCCGTACAGCATGGCGCCAAGGGCGCCTACCTGCCGGTCGACGGGCTGGAGCTCGACCTGCCCTATATCGAGTCGATCTTTCCCCAGCATCCGGCCTATCATGGCGAATTCATCGGTATTCAGACGAAGCGCGGCTGCCCCTACGATTGCTCCTTCTGCGAATATCCCTATCTGGAGGGGAAAAAGGTCCGCTACCGGCCGGCCGCCGCCGTGGTGCGGGAGATCGCCCAGTTCCATCACCGCTGGGGCGCCAGAAAGTTCTGGTTCACCGACGCGCAATTTTACACGGGCAAGGAGGCCTTCCCGCAGTGCATCGAGATCATGGAGCAAATCATCAGTCGACGACTCGACATCCAATGGTCCGGCTACATCCGCACCAGCCTGATCAATCCCCAACTGGCCGATCTGATGGTCCGCTCGGGATTAGGCGATCTGGAGGTGTCGATCACCTCCGGCTCGCAGGCAGTGGTCAACTCGCTCCACATGGGCTTCAGCCTGGACAAACTCTACGACGGCTGCCGCTATCTGAAAGAGGCGGGTTTCACGGGCAAGCTGATTCTGAATTATTCGCTCAACTCACCGGGTGATTCCGAAGCGGGGCTGATGGAGAGCGTGCAGTCCTACAAAAAGATCGCCGCCATCATGGGGGAGAATCAAGTCTTCCCCATGCTCTTCTTCCTCGGCGTGCAGCCCCACACCGACTTCGAGCAGCGGCTGCTGGAGGAGGGCTACCTCTACCAGGGCTACAATCCCCTCTCGATGAACCCACTCACGATCAAGAAGATGCTCTACAATCCCAAACCGCTGAGCCGGCTCATTGCCAAGGCCTGCATGGCCGCCTGGGACAAGGCCGTCTGGCGGGAAGCCTCCGACCGGGGCGCGTCGGTCGCGCAGCTCTACGCCGACGAGAGCATCTTCCGCGGCGTGGTGGAACAGTCGGGCAAAGCAGTGCTGATCAATCTGGAAGGGATTCTCGACAAGCGGCTGAACACGCACAGCGAGCGACACCTCCACCTATAAAGATGGAGTGAGCGAGCGAATCCAAATGCGGTTTTTCCCACTCGTGTGAAGAACCCCAGCCTGTAAAGGCAGGGTTCTTCAAGACTCAGCCGGCACACCTCAATAGCGATCGGAAAATTCAGGTTTGACGGGAAAGTCTAGAGCATGTCCGGCCGGACGGCGCCGAGGCTTCGATATTGCTGGAACGCTTCGCAGACTTCGACCCGGTTGCGGCCGGCCTGCTTGGCCTTGTAGAGGGCAAAATCGGCGCCCTGGACCAGTTGATCCGCCTCGGTGATGCCCTCGTCCGGAATGCCCGACAACCCCACACTGACGGTGACGTTCAGCGCCGTCTCCTTGCCCGTGAAGGGATGGTTGGTCACCGCCTTGATCAGGCGGCCGGCGGCCAGCGTGGCGGCGCGCTTGTCCGTCTCCGGCAGCAGCACGGCGAACTCTTCGCCGCCGTAGCGCGAGACGATGTCGATCTCCCGGAAGGTCCTCGTCATGATTCCGCCCAGTTCGCTCAGCACGGCGTCGCCGGTCTGATGGCCGTAGGTGTCGT
>CAZJRH010000341.1:0-3895 GCA_964548215.1 uncultured Nitrospirota bacterium | reverse complement strand
CGCACCTCGGCGCGGGCGACCACCTTTTCCCTGATCGTCGGCTCCAGCAGCCCTTCCATCGCGGCCCTCACCTCCGCAATCACCTCGTAAATGATCTCGTAGATGCGGATCGTTACCTTTTCCCGCTCGGCCAGCGCCTGCACTTTGCCGTCGGGCCGCACGTGGAACCCGATGATGATGGCGTTGGATGAGGAGGCCAGCAACACATCGCTCTCGGTGATGGCGCCCGCGCCGCCGTGAATGATTTTCACCTTCACCGCCGCCTCGCTCAACCGCTCCAACGATTCCGTGAGCGCCTCGACCGAGCCCTGCACGTCCGCCTTCACGATCAGATTGAGCTCCTTGACCATGCCTGCCTTGATCTTCTCATGCAGGTCTTCCAGCGTGATCTTGTGATAGTTGCCCAGTTCGATCGTCCGCTGCCGCTGCATGCGGGTGGTGGCCACATCCCGGGCCACCCGCTCATCCGTGACCACCAGCAACTGGTCGCCGGCTTGCGGCACGCCGTCCAACCCGATGACCTCGACGGCCATCGATGGGCCCGCCTCCTCCGCCCGCTGCCCGAGGTCGTCGATCAACGCCCGGATCCGGCCCGCTTGCACGCCGGCCACGATGATGTCGCCGACCCGCAGTGTGCCGTCCTGAACCAGCACCGTTGCCACGGGGCCGCGGCCGCGATCCAACTTTGCTTCGATGATGGTGCCCCTGGCGGGGGCCAAGGGCCGGGCCCGCAATTCCAGCACCTCCGCCTGGAGCAGGATCATCTCCAGCAACGTCTCGAGGCCGGTCTTCTTCTTGGCCGAAACCTCGACGAAAATCGTCGAACCACCCCATTGCTCCGACAGCAATTGATGATCGGCCAGGCCCCGCTTGATGCGCTCGGGCTCGGCCTCCGGCTTGTCCATTTTGTTGATGGCGACCAGGATGGGCACATCGGCCGCCCGCGCGTGATTGATCGCCTCGATCGTCTGGGGCATCACACCGTCGTCGGCCGCCACCACCAGCACGACCAGGTCGGTCACTTTGGCGCCCCGGGCCCGCATCGCCGTGAAGGCCTCGTGGCCCGGCGTGTCCAGGAAGGTAACCTTCTTACCGCGAATGTCCGCCGTGTAGGCGCCGATGTGCTGGGTGATGCCGCCCGCTTCCGACGCCGCCACTTTTGTCTCGCGGATCGCGTCCAGGAGCGAGGTCTTTCCATGATCGACGTGGCCCATGATCGTCACCACCGGCGGGCGATGGGCGTAGGATTCCTGCAGCGGCGCTTCATCTTCGACCACGCCCAGCAATTCCTCCTCGGTCGGCTGGGTGACCACCTCGGCCTTCAACTCGAACGCTTCGGCGATTAGCACCGCGGCGTCCAGATCGATCGGCTGGTTGATCGAGGCCATGATGCCCATCTCCATCAATCGGCCGATGATCAGGCCGGCTTTTTGGCCGATCACTTCGGCAAAATCCTTGATCGTCATGCCGGGCGACAATTTGATGATTTTCCGGCGCGGTTTGCTGGGGTCCGGCACTTCCGTGCCCGGCAACCGCTTGATTCCCTTGCGGGGGCCCACTCGGGGGCCGCGGTGCTGGAACGGCTTGGAATCGTGCAGCCGTTTGACCTCGCGGCGAAAATCGAACATCTCTTCCTTCATGACCTTGAATCGTTTGGGCTTGTCGGCGCTCTCGGTCGTCTCCGTCGGCGCGGCCGGAGCCCCTGACGCGGTCGCCGGCGCGGCCAAGCCCGGTGCGGCGGCCGCCGGTTCCTTCTGCGGCGGCGCCGTTTTCGGCGCGGCCTCGACGGCGGATGGCGCGGCGTGCGCCGCCGTCGCTGGCACAACCGGTTCGCTGATCAACGGCGAATGCGGTTTGGGCGGCGCAAGCGCCGGCGCTTCAGCCTCGACCAAGGGCGGGTCGAACGCGAGCGCAGCCGGCGCCTCGGCGGCGATGGGCTGGGGTTCATCGACCCGTTTATGCTTGATCAACACGGTTCGTTTCGAGGGCCGGGCGGGCTCTTCCACCAGCTCGACGGCGGCATGGCGGTTTGAGACTTTGGCCGCGCCCTTCACCTTCACACCATCCATACCGCCGGCCCTGGAGGTGTTCGCGAACGACGGTTCGGCCGATTTTGCTGGTGCCGGCTTGGCGGCTTTCACGACTTTGGCGGCCGGGGCTTTCTTCCTTAAGGCTGACGCGGGAGCCGGCTTGACGGCCGCCACCTGCTCGGCCTTCAGCACGCTCATGTGGCTTTCGACTGCGATGCCCTTTTCCTTGAGCAGCGCAATCAGCTCTTTGCTGGTTTTGCCCAGCTCTTTTGCCAGTTCGAAGACAGTGGTCATGATGTGGACGCCGACGGCTCCTCTACCTCAGACGGGCGTGTCTCAGACGGGGACGGCGCCCCACCGCCACGCTTGGCGGCCGGTCGATCGGCCATCGCCGCTTTGGCCGCTTCGATCAGCTTGAGCGCGATCTTTTCCCCGACCATTTCCACGGTGGTCAATTCGGCCGGCGTCGCGTGCGAGATTTTTTCCACCGTGTCGAATCCGCCGGCCTGCAGCAGCCCCGCCAGCTTGGGGCCGACGCCCAGTAGCGATTCCACCGCCGGGAGCGCATCACCGGCCCGTTCATTGATCTGCGCCTGTTGCAGCGCCTGCTGCTCGGACTCGCGCGCAATGGCCGCGGTGATCTCGCGATCCCGGGCCTGCGCCCGTTCCTTGTCGTATTCGCTTTCGCTCAAAATGTCGATTTTCCAGCCGGTCAGCTTGGCGGCTAAACGCACGTTCTGGCCTTTTTTACCGATGGCGAGCGACAGCTGCTGGTCGGCCACCACCACGATGGCGGAATGCTCCACCTCGTTGACGCCGACTTTCTCGACCACGGCCGGGCTGAGCGCCTCACCGATGAAGATGCGGGCGTCCTCGGACCAGGGAATGATGTCGATCTTCTCGCCCCGCAGTTCGCGGACGACGGCCTGCACGCGCGAGCCTTTCACGCCGACACAGGCGCCCACCGGATCGACGGCCGAATTCTTGGAGATGACCGCGATTTTGGTCCGGTCGCCGGGTTCCCGCACCACGCCACGGATCTGCACGATGTTTTCGCTGATCTCCGGCACCTCCAGCGCGAACAGTTTCGACACAAATTCGGGGTGGCTGCGGGACAGAATCAACTGATGGCCCTTGGCCGCGCTCCTCACCTCGGCCAGCAGCGCCCGGACGCGATCGCCGCGGCGGAAATTCTCGCGCGGCACCTGTTCCTGCACGGGCAGGACGGCTTCGGTCTTGCCCAGGTCGATGATGTAGTTGCGCCGCTCCTGGCCCAGCACGACGCCGCTGACAATGTCGTTTTCGCGGCCGTGGAATTCCCGGTAGACGGCCTCCACCTCGGCCTCGCGCACCCGCTGAAAGATCACCTGCTTGGCGGTCTGGGCGGCGATCCGGCCGAGATCCTCCATCGCCAGCGTCTGGCCGATTTCGTCGCCGATCTCCGCGTCCACGTCGAGCAGCTTGGCCTCCGGCAATGCGATCTCTTTCTGCGGATCGGCCACGCTCTCGACGATGGTCTTCAGCGCGACGGCTTCGATCTCCCCGGTCTTGCGATCGAGGTGAACCTGGATGTTCTCGTTCCCGCCGAACCGCTTGGTCGCGGCGGTCTGCAGCGCGGCCTCGACCGCCAGAACCACCTTCTCCGGGTCAATGCCTTTTTCACGCCCGATCTGCTCAATGACTGCGATTAATTCCCGATTCATCGTCCCCGTCCTGCCGCCGTGTTGCCGCCGAATTCCACCACGAGCCGCGCCTCCAGCACCTCCGGCATGGGCACGCGCCGCGCTTCTCCATTCTCCAATCGAATCACCACATCCCCGTCGGCCAGCCCTTCCAGGCGGCCGACCAGCACCTGCCCGGCCGTC
>CAZJRH010000340.1:0-2755 GCA_964548215.1 uncultured Nitrospirota bacterium | reverse complement strand
GTAGAGCGGATGCAGCTCGCGGTTGGGCTTGAGCTTGTCGAAGGCTTGCCGCAGCGATTTAGGGTCCTGTGCGGTGAACAGGGCGCGCTCAACGGTGCCGCGATAGCGCAGGTGCTCGAGGATCTCCTGGCCGATCAGCTGGCCTTCACGGTCGCAGTCGGTAGCAAGGATGACCCGATTGCAACGCGTCAGCGCCGCGGCGATCGCCTTCAGCTTGGCGGGCTTGTTGCCTTCGGTCGCGGACTTCGTGGGGTAGAGATCGTCCGGCTTCAACAGCTCGCAAGCCCAGCTTTTCCACGCCGCATTCACCTCATGCGGCTCGGCCAGGCGCAGCAGGTGGCCTTCGGCGGGGAGGATCTGCCCGAAGCGTTCGCCGAGCGCCGCGCGCAAGTCGCGCGCCTGGCTGGTCTTCTCGGTGATGATCAGGGTTGGCATGGGAAGACCTTGACCTGAATCTCTTCATGTTCCAACCGTTCTGCGAAGAATACCGACGGCGAGGCGCCGGCCGTCGCGCCGCGTGCGCACCAGGACGTGCGGGGTGCCTTCGAAGCGCGCATCTGCGCGCGCTTGAGGTGAACGAGCAGCGGATCACCAGCGGCAAGGGCGTGGTTCAAGCGACCGTGAGCGCACCATCGGGGTTATGTTGTGTGTGGTCGGAGGGCAAGGCTGTGTGATGGCACGACCCGGCCGCGCTACCGGAATGAGTTGCCGAACATGTGCCGCTCAGACTGCCAGTTCTAACTGGGCTGGCTTTCGCTGGTCGTGAGCCCATACACCATGTCCGCCACGAAGCGGCGGAAGGACTCGTTCTCGACGAACTGCTTGTAGACCTGAGTGTCGTCTTTCAGCAGCGACTGCATGGCCTTGCTCAGTGCCTGATCGTGGGCCATGCGGGCGGTGTGGGGAGTGTTCTCTTTGGCGTTCTGGTAGGCGGCGTCGGCGGCGACCTTCGGGGCGATATCCTCGCGAATACGCTTGATGACGCGGTCGCCATCGTTGAACAGCGTTCCAAAACTCTCGTTGAACGCCTTGATGATATTGCTCAGGCGATCGAGCTCCGGTTCGGAGTGACGTCCACCTCCCTCCACGGGTAGCGGCTCGATCTCCGCGTCCATATCCTCCAGCGCGATCTTCATCACTGCCTTCTTCTCGACGCGGTAGCTATCCATGTCGATGGCTTCGAGGATGCCCTTGGAGAGGTCTTCTTCCTTCGGTGCTGGCAGCTTCGGCGTCAGCAGGTTTAGGAAGATCGAGAGCTTCTCCCACCCTGCATTGACCGTCGGCATGATCGACGCGAGGAAATCGTAGGTCCGGCAGAAAACCTTGGCCTTGCCCTTGAAGTCGACCTGTTGATCCTCATCGAGCGACGTCGTGTAGACGACCACACAGGCATCGAGGATCGGGTCGAGCTTATCGCGGTCTGCGCCGCTCAAGAACAGCTCGACGATCTGTTGGATCTGCTCTGGCGCGTAGACCTGCGCGGCGTCCAGAGCACCCTTCAAGTCATTCAGCTTGTTCGGGTCGGTCTCCTCGCCGAGCAGCGTCGTCCGATAGTAGTCCTGGAAGGCGAACGTGATCGCCTCGCTGTTGTTCTGGAAGTCGAGGACGAAGCAATCGTGCTTCTGCGGATGCGCTCGGTTGAGGCGAGATAGCGTCTGCACCGCTTTGATGCCTGACAGCGGCTTGTCGACATACATCGTGTGTAGCAGCGGCTCGTCGTAGCCCGTCTGGAACTTGTCGGCGCAGATCAGGAACCGGTACGGATCGGTCTGCACCTTGTCGGCGATATTGTTGCTAGGGAAGCCGTTGAGTGACATCTCGCTCACCTTGCTGCCCTTGAAGTCGTACTCGCCCGAGAACGCTACGATGGCTTGGTACGGGCTCTTGCGTTCGCCCAGGTATCCCTTGATCTCGTTGAAATACTGAATGGCGCGCTCGATGCCTCCGGTCACCACCATGGCGCGCGCATGCCCTCCGATCTTGCCGGGGGCAATTACTTGCTCATGGAAGTGGTCGACCATGATCTCCGCCTTCAAGCGGATCGCGTGGCCATGGCCTTCGACGTAGCGACGCAGCTTCTTGTACGCCCGCTTGGTGTCGAATTCTGGGTCGTCCTCGATCTTCTTCGCGAGCTTATAGTAGCTGTCGACCGGTGTGTAGGCCTTCAAGACATCGAGGATGAAGCGCTCCTCGACGGCCTGCTTCATCGTGTAGGTATGGAAGGGCCGGTGCTTGATCTTGCCGTCGGGGTCCGGGGGCAGCGGCTCGCCGAACATTTCGAAGGTCTTGTTCTTTGGTGTCGCTGTGAAGGCGAAATAGCTGGCGTTCGAGAGCATCTTGCGAGCCGCCATGCGCCGCTCCAGCGCATCGTTGATCTTGTCTTCGGGCTCGTCGTTTTCGCTCGTCTCGCCGGCTAGCGCCTCGCTCATGGCGGCCGATGTCTTGCCGCCCTGGCTGGAGTGCGCCTCGTCGATCAGGATTGCGAACGTCCTACCGGCATCGAGGGCAATCTCGTCGAGGATGACCGGGAATTTCTGCACGGTCGAGACGATGATCTTCTTGCCTTCTACGATGAAGCGGCGAAGCTCGCCGGAGCGGGATGCGTGCCCCACGGTTGTCAATCGGCGCGGAACTTTGACCCCTTATCGGCGTGCAATTTTGACCCCGGCCGTCCGCACACGGCCCGTCGCTGAGACCGGAGCTGGGACGCGTAGCGGACCAGCGGAGGGCTCAGCGGCGGGCGCGCCTCTTTTTT
>CAZJRH010000339.1:0-4218 GCA_964548215.1 uncultured Nitrospirota bacterium | reverse complement strand
CCGCGCCACCGCCCGCATCGTCCGAGGCCAGCTCGTCGACGTCCGAGACCAGCGCCACCCGGTCGAGAAAGGCCGCCAGCGAGCGATCTTCCGGCGCATCGGAGCCGGAGGAGGCGGACTCATCCGTCGATGCAAACCGGTCGCCATGCTCTTCAAACTCTTCGATGGCCGAAAACAACTCCTGAATATTTTCGATCCGGGCCTCGGCCGCCGGGCCGAACTCCTGCTTCAGCCATTCCTGATAGCCGGTTCGCCGGAGCAATTCTTCCAGCAGCGGCGCCAGCCCGCCGGCTTGCGGCTTGGCCGTCACGCGTTCATGTCGCCGGCGGAGCGCCTCCAGTGTTTCCCAAAATTGCGCCAGGGCCTTGCGCGGAGCCGTCGACAGGGCAAGCTCGCCATTCTCATCGGACGCCGGACCGATCAATCGGCCGATCGCCTCATAGGGCGACGTCCGCCAGGCCGCCGCGGCCTGCTGGATCCGCTGCGCCGTGGTCGTCCCGATGCCGCGGGCCGGCACGTTCAAAATTCGCATCAGATTCACCGAATCGCTCGGATTGACGATGGCCCGCAGATAGGCCAGCAGATCCTTGATCTCCTTGCGCTCGTAAAATCGCAGGCCGCCGATGATCTGATAGGGGATGCCACGGCGGCGCAAGCCTTCTTCCAACGAGCGCGACTGCGCGTTGGTCCGGTAGAGCAGAGCAAAGTCCCTGTAGGCCATACCGGCCCCTGCCTGGCCGGCAGGCAGGGAACGGCGCAGGCTCTGGATCGTCCCCGCCACATAATCGGCTTCCGCCTCGTCGTCGGCGGCGCGGCAGCGCGTGATCGGCACGCCGGCGCTGCGCTCGGTCCAGAGCCGCTTGGCGTGGCGGGACGGATTGCGCTCCACCACCGCCATGGCCGCGTTCAGAATCGTCTGCGTGGAGCGATAGTTTTGCTCGAGTAGAATCACGGTCGCCCCGGGAAAATCACGCTCGAACCGCAGAATGTTGCCCACCTCGGCCCCGCGAAACCGGTAGATGCTCTGATCGTCGTCGCCGACCACGCAAAGATTATTGTGCCGCGTGGTCAGCAGCCGGACCCACCGGTACTGGACCGGGTTGGTGTCCTGGAACTCGTCGATCAACAGATAGCGCAACTGCTCCAGATACGACTCCAGCACGGCGGGATGCTCCTCGAACAACCGGACCGCGTTGAGCAACAGATCGTCAAAATCCATCGCCTGCCCCCGCCGTAAACGCTCTTCGTACCAGGGATAGACTCGGGAGGCGGCCCGTTCGACGCCGAAGCCGGCCGTCTCCTGAAACGCCGCGGGCGTGATGAGATGATTCTTGGCCCAACTGATTCGGCCCAGGATCGCCGACGGCCGGTAGCGTTCCGGATCGAGCTGCAACTCCTTCATGCCTTCCTTGATCACGGCCAGTTGATCGGCCGAGTCGCAAATCTGAAAACTTTTGGCGTAGCCGAGCCGCTCTCCGTGCTGGCGCAGCATGCGCACGCAGGCGCTGTGGAAGGTGCCGATCCAGACGCCCCGGCCGCGCTCGCCCAGCAGGTCGATCACCCGGTTGCGCATTTCGCCAGCCGCCTTGTTGGTGAAGGTGACAGCCAGGATCTGTCCCGGCACGATGCCCTTGCAGGCGATCAGGTAGGCGATGCGATGGGCGATGACCCGCGTCTTGCCGCTGCCCGCGCCGGCCAGCACCAGCAGCGCCCCCTCGGTCTGTTCGACCGCCCGCCGCTGCGGCGGATTCAACATCTCCAGAAAACGACTGTGTCCCGCGATCGTGGAGGGTTCGGTAATCTCGTGTGTCATGTGTTATTCGGAGTGACGTATTTACTCAACGGTGACGCTCTTCGCCAGGTTGCGGGGCTGGTCGACGTCGCAGCCGCGAATGACCGCGATGTGATACGCGAGCAATTGCAGCGGCGCCACATAGAGAATGGGCAGCAGCAGCGGATGGATCTCCGGCAGCGCGATCACCTCGTCCACCTTGGACGCCATCGCGGCGTCGCCCTCCGTCACCAGGGCGATCACGATGCCGTCGCGCGCTTTCACTTCCATCATGTTGCTCAGAATTTTTTCATAGACGCGATCCTTGGGCATCATCACCACGACCGGCATCGACGCATCGATCAGCGCAATGGGGCCGTGCTTCATTTCGCCGGCGGGATAGCCCTCCGCGTGAATGTAGGAAATCTCCTTCAGCTTGAGCGCGCCTTCCAGCGCGATCGGATAGAGTACGCCGCGCCCCAGATAGAGCATGTGCGTGAAGTCGGCAAACCGGCGGGCGAGCTCCGCGATCGCGCCGTCCTGGCGCAGCACGGTCTCCAGCAATTGCGGCAGCCGGATCAGCGCCTCGGCCACCTCCCGCCGCACGTCCGGCGACAGACGGCCGTTGGCCTGTCCCAGCCAGAGGGCGAGCAGCAGCAGCGCCGCGACCTGGGCGGTGAAGGCCTTGGTCGAGGCGACGCCGATCTCGGGGCCGGCGTGCGTGTAGATCACGCCGTCCGCCTCACGGGCCAGCGTGCTGCCGACCACGTTGCAGATTGCGATGGTGGTCGCCCCCTTTTTCTTCGCCTCGCGCAGGCCGGCCAGCGTGTCGGCCGTTTCCCCCGACTGCGAAATGGCGACGATCAGGTCGCCCTGCCCGATGATCGGGTTGCGATAACGGTACTCCGAGCCGATCTCGACGGAAACGGGAATTCGGGAGAGTTCTTCGATCATGTAGCGGCCCACCAGGCCGGCGTGCCAGGAGGTGCCGCAGGCGAGCAGCGTCAACCGCGACAGACGGCCGACCTGCTCGGGCGTCAATCCCATCTCCGGCAGCGTCACCTCTTCAGTCGCCAGCGACAATCGCCCGCGAATCGTATCGGTCAGCGCGCGCGGCTGCTCGTGAATCTCCTTGAGCATGAAATGCTTGAAGCCGCCCTTCTCGGCCATGGCCAGGCTCCAGTCGACCGTGACGATCTCCCGCGTCTTTTGCCGGCCCTCCAGATCGGTGACCTCCACCGACGGCGAGCGGCCGGGCGCCAGCACCGCCATTTCCTCGTCTTCCAGAAAGAGCATCTGCCGGGTATGGGCCAGGAGCGGCGGAATATCCGAAGCGGCCATCACGCCGTCGGGACTCACCCCGAGCACCAGCGGACAACCGTGGCGGGCCGCGATCAGCAGTCCCGGCTCCTTCTCCGACACGGCGCAGATGGCGTAGGCCCCGCGCAATTGGCGCAAGGCCCGGCGCGCCGCCTCGCGGAACGGATGGCCCTGGAGCGTTTCCTGATGGATCAAATGGACGATGACTTCCGTGTCGGTCTCGGAGGTGAAGACGGCGCCGCGCTTCTGCAACGCCTCCTTCAGCTCCAGATAATTTTCGATAATGCCGTTATGGACCACGGCGATGCCGCCGGCCGTGTGCGGATGGGCGTTCTCCTCTGACGGGCGGCCGTGCGTCGCCCACCGGGTGTGGCCGATGCCGATCGTCGCCTGGTACTCCTTGCCCTGCAGCGAGGCTTCCAGATTGGCCAGTTTGCCGACGGCGCGCTTGACGCTGAGTTTGCCCGACTGCAGAAAGGCGATGCCGGCCGAGTCGTAGCCGCGGTATTCCAGCCGCCGCAAGCCCTCGATCAGCAGCGGGACCACGTTATTGGCGCCGATATAGCCGACGATGCCGCACATGTCAGTAGATAGAGAATGGACAATGGACAATGGGGTGAATCACTTTTTTTTCCTCTTTTTTGAGAAGGCCATGCGTTTCTTCGCCCAGCCGGGTTTGTTCTCCTGCGCCGCGCGGCTGATCGCCAGCGCGCCCGGCGGCACGTCGCGCGTGATCGTGGCGCCCGCCGCGATGACCGCGCCGCGCCCCACGCGCACCGGCGCGACAAATTGCACGTCGCTGCCGATGAACGCCTGATCGCCGATCACCGTGCGGTGTTTCTCCCGGCCGTCATAATTGCAGGTAATCGTGCCCGCGCCCACGTTCACGTCGCGGCCGATCGTCGCATCGCCGATATAGCTCAGGTGATTGGCCTTCGAGCCGGCGCCGATCGTCGATTGCTTCACCTCGACGAAATTTCCGATTTTCGCGCCCGGGCCGATCCGCGCGCCCGGCCGCAAACGGGCGAAGGGACCGATCGTCGCGCCGTCGGCGACCTCGCCCTGGTCGATCATGGAATGATCGAGCACCGTCACGCCCGCGCCTAGGCGGCTGTCGCGGATGCGCG
>CAZJRH010000338.1:0-6063 GCA_964548215.1 uncultured Nitrospirota bacterium | reverse complement strand
GGAAGGCTTTGCCGCCGACTGAAGGCTGATCGGCGTCGCCGATCTCTTGCAGCCACCGGATCGTCATCCCGGGTCTTTTCTGCAGATGAAGAGTGTGGTGCCGGCGACCAGGTTCAGCGGAAAATGATGCGCCAGCTGTCCGTACCGCAGGGCCCATGTGCGATTCCAGCGGGCGATCCGGCCCATCCCGGGCAGCCGGATGCCGACGCGGCCGACCATGCGGAATCCGGCGAAGAGCGCCTGGATCTGATGCGGCCACAACCGGCCCGGCGGTTTCTGGCCGCGCTGTCTCCAGTTGAGCCAGCTCTTGTAGAAGCCAAAGAATCCGCCATAGAAGGGGTTATTGAACTCGACGATCATGAGACCGCCCGGTTTGACCACCCGCATCATCTCGTCCAAAAAAAGCCGCTGGAATTCAAGGGGGATCAGGTGCATGAACCGCAGCGAGATGGCGTGGTCGAACGACTGGTCCTTGAACGGCAACTGGCGGCCATTCGCCCGGTGCAGGCGGATGGAGGTGATGCCGGCTTCGGCGATCCTGGCCTGTCCCTGGCGGAGCATCTCCTCGGTCAGATCGACCCCAACGACGGCGGCGCCGTGACGCGCCAGCTCGATGGAGGCCCGGCAGGTCCCCGCCGCCACGTCCAGAATCCGGCACCCGTCCGACGGGCGCAGCCACTCGCGCAGCGCGCTGTCGAGCATGCCCATGATCAATTGCTCGCCGAACGTCTCAAATCGCTTTTGATCGTAGACGGCGGCTTCTTTGCTGTAGCTCCGATGATGGCGGGCCTCGGCCTCATGCAGGCCGGGGGGGTCGCTATGATCCGGCGGTGGCGTCAGATCCACGGGAATCGTCTCCTCTTGCAATGGCGCTCTGTTCATCTCTCCTCGCTTTCACGGCGGCAGGTTTCAGCGACGCAATCGCTTGGCCGCCAGTTCGTCATACAACGTTTCATACAATCCGACCATTTGCGCGAGGGCAAACTCCTTTTCAACGCGCTGCCGCCCATTGTCGCCCAGCGCGCGGCGCCTCTCCCCGTCCTGGCAGAGCTCCAGCAGGGCCGAGGCCAGCGCTTGGGGCTCATGCATGGGCACCAGCATTCCCGTGACGCCGTCAATCATGAGCTCTCGATTTCCGTCAATGTCGGAGGCGATGACCGGCAGCCCCGAGGCCATGGCTTCCAAAATGGTGTTGGACATGCCCTCGAACAACGACGGCAGCATGTAGATGTCGCACAGCGGCAGCAGCGCATGCACGTCCAGCCGGACGCCCAGAAACCGCACCGCGTCCTCCAAGTCCAGCGCCTTCACCAGGTCGGCCAATTCCTGAAATTGCGGCCCGTCGCCGATCAGAAAATATCGCAGGCCCGGCTTGGCCTGGACGAGCGAGGGCATGAGCCGGAGGACGGCCGGAATATTTTTCACCGCCCGGAAGCTGGCGACCGTCACGAGCGCCACATCATGGTCGCCCAGCCCAAGCACCTCCCGGCGTTGGCGCGCGCGCTCCGGCCCATCGAGCGGGTGAAAGCGTTCCAGATCAACGCCGTTCGGCATGACGTGGACCCGTTGCTCACGGATGCCCCACGTCTCGGCCAGGCGGCGGCGCAGATGATAGGAGACGACCGTGAAGGCGGTGGTCAACGGCGCGAGCGCGTGACAGGCCCAGCGGCGCTTGCGGCCGAGCCCGGCCAACTCATGCGCTTCAAGGCCGTGCTCTCCGTGCACCACGATCGGCACGCCGGCCAGTTTGGCGGCGAGCACGCCGTACAGATAGGTGCCCCAGTTGTGGGTGTGCAGGATGTCGACGCGGTGACGCCGCAACATCCGGCTCAGCGACCAGATGGCGCGAACATCAATCCCCGGCCTGCGATCCAAGAGAATCACCTCGCCCTGCGTGACCATCGAGCGCACGGCCGGCTTGGGCGGCAGCATGGTGCCGATGAGCGGAGCAAATTTTCCGGGGTTCAGATGATTCACCAGCCGGATGACGCCGCCGTCCAGGCCGGCGGGGGCCAGCCGCGACACGAGATGCAAGACGGTGAGCGGACGCTTCCGCTCGGCGCTCGGCGCCGCGTCGATACGGCCCCGGAACCGGTTGATTCTCATATGCTGGCGCAGCTCGGAGAGGAAGGGGCGGATGTCATGCGGCGACCAGCAGGCATAGACGGTCTTGTCGCCCCCGAGCGAGCGCAGCCAGGGAATCAGGTTGAGCCGCTTATGCCGCCATAATCGGAAAAACGAATAGAACTCATGCAGCACGTGGAGCCAGATCACGTCGTCCTTCTGCCGCCCGGCGGACACGGAAGGGGGCGCGGACGAGGTGGCGTCCAGGTAGGCCGCATGGATGAGGTCGACGCCGCACGCCGGGCCGAGCAGATTCTGGCTCCAGCTTCGGGCGTTGATTTCCAGCAGTTTGTAGCCGCCGTCCCGGAGATCGCGCTTGTATTCGACCTCGGCCAGCCCCACATGGCCCAGCCGTCGCAGCAGCGAGGCCGTCCGTTCCAGCAGGTCGGGCATCGTTTCGCTCCGGCAGCTTGAGGCCACGCCGAAGTCAGGCGGATATTGGCGATTTTTCCTTCCCGTGAAGGCGGCGATGACGTCGTGCCGCTCGTTCATGTAGACGCAGCAAAAGACGTGATCACCATCACGGCCTGGCACCACTTCCTGCACGACGATGCGGGCCATCAGGTCGGGCCGCTGACCCAGATAGCGCTCCAGGGACTGCCGGTTTTCGGCGATCCAGACCTTGCCGCCGGTCAACAGCTCGGCGTCTGGCGAGAAATCCGGTTTGATCACGCAGGGATAGGGAAGGGCGTCGATCTGCCGCGCGAGGGCATCCCGGCTGTCGAAGACGAAGGTCCGCGGCCGGTCGACGCCGACCTGCCGCAGCAGCTCCTCTGTGTACCGTTTGCTGATCAGCCTCGTCAGCAACGCGGCGCCGGGCATGCGAAACAGAAAAACCTGTTGCAGTGTCGCATAGTGCTCCGCGATGAAAGCCAGGTAGCTGTCGTTGGTGGGGAACAGTACCGGACGGGCCGGCGCCGTGCGCCCGAGTTCCAGCAACTGACTCAGAAATTGCGCCTGCTGCGTGCGCACGTCGGCCAGGCGGAGCGGCGTGCAGTAGCGCGAGCGGGCGCCCACCTCCTTGTCGTCGGCGTAGACGCCGATCACCGGAATGTTCCGCCGCCCCAGCGTTCTGACGATTCCCAGCCCGTTGATGCCGAGCCCCAGGACCACCGCCGGATGTTGGTCTGTCGGATTCATGCGCGCGGCCTCGCTGGATGAGCGAAATGTTTGACGAAAAATATCCGAATCCCCAAAATCGACACCGTGACGACCCGTTGGATGATCGGACACTTCAGCCGGTCGAACAGCGCCAGCGACTGGGTGTTCTCATAATGAATCTCTCCGTACAAATCCTTCGAGGCGAGATCCGGCAGGTCGTGATAGATGGCCTGCAGCAACGCGATGTACAACCCTTTTGCTCGATAGGCCGGCAGCGTGTAGGCGTCATAGAGCAGGGTGCCGGTCCGTTCCGGCGTGAAAGTATAGCCGCTGATCGAGCGAAACCGGTCCGCCGTCTTGAACCACAGCGTGGCGGCGCAGATCCCATCGATCAGGGCGATGAAGCAGCGGTTGCCCTCCTGGAATCGTCTGGAGAAATCCCGGCGGTCGCCGTGGCAGGCGAGCAGCAGGTCGAGATCGGCGTGGGTGGCTTCGCGCACGCTGGTCCGGGTGAGGGCGCGATAGCGGCCGGCGGTGTCCGGACAGTGGTAGTAATAATGCCGGTTGATCTGAAAGAGCGCGGCCGGCGCCATATTTTTGACGGCCAGATGGAGCAGCCGGAAATATTCGCCGGACCTGAGCAGTGCCCCGACTTTTTGCATCGGCGCCAAATGGGAGATGCTTTTCTCGACCGGCATCGCTAGGTTCCCCTCGGCGCGCGGCGGGAGAGCTGGGCCCGGATGAACAGCCAGAAGCCGTACAGCGCCGGCAACGGATCATTCCATGAGAAGAGATGGAAGGTAAAGCGGCCGCGGTAGGATCGAATCCACCGCCCCCAGGACCATTCCCCCCGCCTCCGATATTCCAAAAAGGCTTTTACATCGTTCTTAAAGAAAATCCAGCGAACCCCAGCCGGATAGGCGGCCTGTGGTTTTTCCTCCGCAAGCGACCCCGTCAAATCCCGGTACATCTGTGCCGGAAAATTGACCCCGCAACGGGTGCCCAAATAGCCCCAGAGATTGAACCGCGGATTGATCTCCAGGAGTTTGAGTTCATGAGAGCGATCGTCCCGCTTAAATTGCACGTTGGCCAGTCCCAGGTAGCCCATTCGCTTGACGATCTGGGTGCCGATTTCAATGATCTCCGGGTCGATGGCGCTTTCGACGCAGGAGCCCATGCCAAATTCTGCCGGGCAGGTTCGGAGTTTTCGTCCCAAAAAAAAGGCTCTCAGCACGCCCGCCGGGTTGAGATAGGCGTTCAGACTGTATAGTTGGTCGTCGCTCCCATGGACATATTCCTGCACAATCAATTCCGGACTGAATTGCCGAATCCGCTGATAGGCGCTGCTCAGCTCTTCTGGGCTGTAAAGTTTGAGTGCTTTCTTATAGCGGCCGTCCAGTATGCCGTGCACGATTCGTTCGTCTCTCCACAGCTCCTGATATGCGGGTTTGAGAATGCAGGGATACTGGATGGAGCGGGCTACCTGTTGTAATTCTTCCTGGGTGCCGGGTAGAAAAGTTCGGGGCGTTGGAAGAGCCAATTCCTCGGCCAGCTTGACGAAGCGCCGTTTGTCGAGAAGATCCTCGATCAGCGTGTTATCGGGTAACAGAAACCGGTAAAAATTCGCAAGTTCCGCTCGGTGACGGGAAAACGCCAGGACGGCTTGGTCATTGTCGGTGAACAGCACAGGTTTTTGGGCGAACCGCTCGCCGACGCGCAGCAGCGTCTCGATGAACTGGGGCGACTGATAGGGTGGCAGCATCATTATCTCGCTCACGTAGCGAGACTTGTAGGCCGGTCGATCACGATGGGTGCCCGCCGCGATAACGGGAATCCCCGCTTCACCCAAACTGCGAATAAGACCGACATCGCCAAATGTCAGGGCAACGGCCTTTTGCATGGGCGCCAACTGGGAGAGACTTTTCTCGACCGGCATCGCTAGGCCCCTCTCGTCGCGCGGCGGAACAAGTGCCCCCGGATGAACAACCAGCAGCCGTACAGTGCCGGCAGCGGATCGCGCCACGAAAACTGGTGAAACGTCAGCGGGCCGACGAAGGATCGAAGCCACCGCCACAACGGCCATTCGCCCCGCTGCCGGTACTCGATCAGGGCCTTGAGATCATTTTTGAGGTAGAGCCACCGCACCCCCGTGGTATAGCGCGGCCGGGACTCTTCCGGAACCGGCCGACCCGTCAGGTCGTCATACATGAGCGCCGGCAGATTGACGCCGCACGCGGTGCCCAGATAGCCCCAGGAGTTGAAGCGCGGATTGATCTCCAGGAGCTTGAACTGCTGGGAGTCGCGGTCCTTCTTGAACTCGAGGTTTGCCAGGCCCCGATAGCCTAGGCGCCGGGCGATTTGGATGCCAAGCTCGATGAGCGGCTGGTCGATCACGCTCTCGACGAAGGAGCCCATGCCGAATTCCACGGGACAGCAGCGGAGCTTTTGGCCGAGGAAGAGTCCCTTGATGGTCCCTTGGGCATCCAGATAGACGTTCAGGCAATATAGATGGTCATCCCCGCCCGGCACATACTCCTGCACCACCAGGTCCGGGCTGAACCGTCGGATCTGTTCATAGGCGTCCAGCAGTTCCTGCCGGTTGTGTGCCTTGAGCGCTTTCTTGTAGCGGCCTCCGAGCACGCCGTCCACCAGCCGCTCGTCCTTCCACAGCTCCTGATGGGCCGGCTTCAGAATGCAGGGATAGCCGGTGAGACGGGCCGCCTCCTGAAATTCCTCTGGGGTGGCGGGGAAAAACGTCCGGGGTACGGGCAACGCCTGCTCCTCGGCCAATCTGGCGAAGCGCCGCTTGTCGGCGAGATCCTCGATCAGCGCGTCGTC
>CAZJRH010000337.1:0-2154 GCA_964548215.1 uncultured Nitrospirota bacterium | reverse complement strand
GATGGGCAGCAGCACCCGGTTGACGGGCCGCTGAGAGGCGACCGAACGAAACTCGGTGAAGAGCAGCCGGACTTCATGCCGCTCTCCGGAGAGAAATGCCCCGATCAATTCCTGGGCGATGGTCCGCGCCTGCTCGAATTGCAGGGGGAGTTGCACCCAGCTCTTGGTGACGGGCCAGGGACGGCGGCGGAAAAAATCTCGCGCCTTCCGGCCGATCATCGTCAGTGTGACCGTTTTGCCCTCGGCTTCCAGCCGTCGGGCCAGCTCCATGGTCTGGCGAAACAGTTGCGTATTGAATGAACCGCACAAGCCGCGATCGGATGAGATGACAACCAGTTCGACTGCGTTGCCGTCGCGCGGCTGCAGGAGCGGATGGGCATTGACACTGACGCGCCGGCTCAGTTGCCCCAGCAGCGCCGCCATCTGGTCCGCATAGGGCCGGGCGGCCATGATGCGCTCCTGCGCCCGGCGCAGTTTCGACGCCGAGACGAGCTTCATCGCTTTGGTGATCTTCTGCGTGTTCTTGACGCTGCCGATTCGGCGGCGGGTATGTTGCAAACTCGGCATTACGCGTTCAGTCTGGCGAACTGCGTTTTGTATTCGTTTAAGAATGTTTTCATCTTGCCAACGATCTCGTCATCGAGCGCCTGCTTTTTTGCCAGCTCGTCTTCAAGCGCCTTGCCCCGTTCATCCAGCGCCCGCAGCAGCCCCCGTTCGAAGGCCTGGACCTTGTCCGTGGGGATATCATCGATGTAGCTGTTGATGCCGGCGTAAATGACAATGACCTGACGGGCCATCGATAATGGCGCGTATTGCGGCTGCTTGAGCAGCTCCACCATGCGGGCGCCGCGGGCCAACATCGCCTGGGTCGCTTTGTCGAGGTCACTGCCGAATTGGGCGAAGGCGGCCATTTCGCGATATTGGGCCAGGTCGAGCCGCAGCGTGCCGGCGACCTTCTTCATCGCCTTGGTTTGCGCCGAGCCGCCGACGCGGGAAACCGACAGCCCCACGTTCACGGCCGGCCGGATGCCGCTGTAGAAGAGATCGCCGGCCAGGTAGATCTGTCCGTCGGTAATCGAAATGACGTTGGTCGGAATGTAGGCCGACACGTCGCCCGCCTGCGTTTCAATGATCGGCAGCGCGGTCAGTGAGCCGCCGCCCAGCTCTTTGCTGAGCTTGGCCGCCCGCTCCAATAAGCGCGAATGGACATAAAAGACGTCGCCCGGATAGGCTTCGCGTCCCGGCGGCCGGCGCAGCAACAACGACAATTGCCGATAGGCGGTGGCGTGCTTGGACAAGTCGTCATAAATGATCAGGGCGTGCTGTTTGTTGTCCCGGAAGTATTCGCCCATGGACGCGCCCGCATACGGCGCGAGAAACTGCAACGGCGCCGGATCGCTGGCGGTGGCGGCGACGACAATGGTGTAGTCCATGGCGCCGGCGTCCTGCAATGTTTTCACGACGCGGGCGACCGATGAGCGCTTTTGGCCGATCGCGACGTAGATGCAGAAAACGTTCTGGCCCTTCTGGTTGATGATGGTATCGATGCCGATGGCGGTCTTGCCGGTTTGCCGGTCGCCGATGATCAGTTCGCGCTGCCCCCGGCCGATCGGAATCATGGCGTCGATGGCTTTGATGCCCGTTTGCAGCGGCTCGCGCACCGGCTGGCGGGCGACGATGCCCGGCGCGATCACTTCGATTCGGCGTGTCTCGGCGGCCTTGATGGGGCCTTTGTCATCGATCGGCTGGCCGAGCGAATCGACCACGCGGCCCAGCAACCCGGGACCGACCGGCACCTCGGCGATGCGGCCGGTGCGCTTGACCAGGTCGCCCTCTTTGATGCCGGTGTCGTCGCCCATCAGCACGGCGCCGACGCTTTCCTCTTCGAGGTTCAGCACGATGCCGCTGACGCCGCCGGGAAATTCCAGCAGCTCGCCCGACATCGCCGCGTCCAGGCCGTAGAGCTTGGCGATGCCGTCTCCCACCTGGAGCACGGTGCCCACTTCGGTCGTGTCGACTTTGCGGTCGAAGCCCTCGAGCTGTTGTTTGATGACCGCCGTCACCTCTTCCGTTTTGATCTTGGCCATTATGATGCCTCCAGAACCTGTCGTCGAATCCGTTCCAATTGTCCGCGTATGGTCCCGTCGATCAACC
>CAZJRH010000336.1:0-2126 GCA_964548215.1 uncultured Nitrospirota bacterium | reverse complement strand
CTTGCGCTTGCCCAGAGCCTTGATGGCGTTGCCGTCGGGCTCGAGCCGTCCGCGCAGCAGCGGGCGGGTCTGCGCATGCGTCATTCCGCTGATCGCGGGGGGCGTTTGCCGTCCGTCGCCGATCAGCAGGAGGCGGAGATTTGACTGTTTGGGGGACAGCCGCTCGCGCACCTGCGCCAGCGCCCGAAGCGCCACGTCGTGGCCCTTGTGCGGGGTCAACGAGCCGACGATCCCGATCACCACATCGCCGGCCCCCAGACCGAAGCGGCGGCGCACGGCCGTCGCCTCTCCGGCTGAATGCCCGCGAAATTGATCGAGGGCGACGCCGTTATGGATGACGGAGAGTTTGGCCAGCGGCAGCCCCAGCCCGTGCTCCGCGTACCGGGCCACCGCATGCGAGCAGCAGATAATCCGATCGGTCACCAGCGCCAGCGCGCGCTCGATCCACCGTTGCCGCGACTGCCAGCCCCAGTCGGTGGTGTGCAAATGGGCCACCATCAACGGCGTGCGGGCCAGCAGGCCGGCCACGCGTCCCAGCACGCCGGCCGAATAGCCGTGCGTGTGGAGCAGGTCGATCTCATGCTGGCGCAGCCACCGCGCTAGGCGCAGTAGTTCCTTCCATCGATGGGCGGGATCAAACTCGAAACAATCGACCGGAATGCCGGCGAGCCGCAACTCGTCGGCGACGGCGCCGCGCTTGATCAGGCAGAGCACCCGGGGACGGTACTGCGCCCGGTCCACGCCGGTGACGATCGTGGCCAGCACCCGCTCGGCCCCGCCGGGCTCCAGCGCGTCGATCAGATGCAGCACGCGCGCCGGCCCCATCATCCCGTCGGCTCGCGCGGGCGATGGTGCGGGGCTCACGCGCACGCTGGCTTTAGCCGGCGTCAACACGGTCGGGCCCATCAGCCGCGGCCTCCCGCCGTCTCCAGCAACTGGCGCAGACGATGCTCGTAGGTGTGGTGGGCCAGGACGGTGCGCTGCCCCTCCCGGGCGATCGTCTGCCGTTCGGCTGGATGGTCGCAATAATAGCGGATCTTGGAGGCGCATTCACGCGCATCCTGAAAACCGACGAAATCACGTCCGGACCGGAGCAGCGTGACCAGATCCTTTTTTTCGTCGCTGATCAGAAAACCGCCGGCGGCCAGCACTTCAAAGACCCGGGTGTTGGCCATCGCGCCGTACGGTTCGGGATCGCCGCCGAAACCGTAGTGCAGATTCAATCCGACGGGGATGTGCCGGTAGAGGCTCCGCCATTGGTCCGGGCGAAGGGCGCCGCCCCTGATCCGTTCGCGCAGCGCTCCGTGCGCAGCCCGCTCCCAGCCCGGCCCCCAGATCGCCAGCCGGCAGGGGTCCAACTGCGAGAGAAACTCTTCCCGCTCCGGATACCACGAACCCACAAAGACCACCTCGTCGGCCGCCGGTTGCCCGTCCGCGTCCTTCTCGTCGGCCCACTGGGGCAGACAGCCGAACGGCAGCCAGCGCACGTTGCGATGGCCCGCGGCCAGGTGACGGTCCCGGCTGAGGCTGTCGCTGACGAAGAAATAGTCGTAGAGGGGCGCGACCGTCATCGTATAGTCGTGATGGGCCGGGTAATCGCTGAACCAGTTGACCGCCGTCACCGACCGCCGGCGGATGTGCGCCACGGTCTCCGGTGCGATCGTGATCCCGCCCAGCACCAGCAGCAGATCGGGGCGCAGCGTGTCCGTCTGACGAAGGAGGCGGCGATTGATCCGATCGACGTCCCAGCGCTGCAGCCACGGCAGCCGGTCGCGCAACCGGCCCGGCGCCCGCCAGCCGTAATGTTCGAAGATCGTCACATCGTGGCCCAGGCGCCGGAGCGTCGCCTCCACGTGATCGTTCATCGCCGGAAAGTTCGCGTTGTAATAGGTCGAGAGCAGAATCTTCATGACCGCATCGCCAGGGCCTTGCGCACCAGGCTCAATTCCCCCCAGGCAATATATCGCGCTTTGAGCAGAATTGCTCCATACACCGAGAAAAAGATGGCGCCGTTCATCATCAACGCCAGCAGGGCCCACGCGCGCGATCCGGACTGCGCCGGCGAAAGTCCGAGGGAATAGCCCAGCGCCGCCGTCGTCACGGCGGCGGCCGCCGCACCGGCCGCG
>CAZJRH010000335.1:0-4645 GCA_964548215.1 uncultured Nitrospirota bacterium | reverse complement strand
GCGACACCGTGGAGCTGGCCTCCGGCGCGATGGTGCGGTATATCGGCGTCGATGCGCCGGAGGTGCGGGTGCGGGAACACGGGCAAGGGCGCTATGCGCCAGAACCGATGGCGGAAGCGGCGTCGGCCCTCAACCGGGAGCTGGTCGAAGGCCGGCAGGTGCGGTTGGAATACGATCGGGAACTGTGCGACCGGTACGGCCGGCGGTTGGCCTATCTGTTCATCGACGATCGTTTTGTCAACGGCGAGCTGGTCGAGCGGGGCGCGGCGGTGGTGAAAATCTATCCGCCCAATGACCGTTATCGGCGCGAGCTGCAAGCGGCCCAGCGTGCGGCGCAGGCCAAGCGGGCCGGCATTTGGGAGAGGTCTGGGCCATGACAAAGTCAATTCGCAAACCGCGAACGTCGGAACGCCGGGGCCGCGCCATCGACCGCCGGCGGAAAACCCGCCGCACGGCGGAGCGGCGGACGATGTGGTGCGGCGTCTGCCGGACACAGTTGACGCCGCAGGGCTATTGCTCGACCTGCCGGGTTCGCATCGTGTCATTGAGGCCGTGAGGGAGACCGTGAGGGCGACCCGCTTGGCCATCGTGATGCGTGGAGGGTTTCTTGCTCCCGCAGTGGTTCTTCTGGTCGCGGCCTGCGCGACACTGCCGTCCGCTCCGATTGATCGGGAGCGGGGGATCGCTTCCTGGTACGGAGAACCGTTCCACGGCCGGCTCACCGCCAACGGCGAACGCTACGACATGCATGCCCTGACGGCGGCCCACCGGTTGCACACGTTCGGGACCCGGCTGCGCGTGACCAATTTGGAGACCGGCCGGTCGGTTGTCGTGCGGGTGAACGATCGCGGCCCGTTTGTGCGCGGCCGGATCATCGACCTGTCGTTCGCCGCGGCGACGGCGATCGATCTGATCGGCGCCGGCACCGCGCGCGTCAGCATCGACCGGCTAAAGGAGGTGGCGGTGCCCGACCATGAGCCGGCGTACACGGTGCAGGTCGCCGCGTTTCGCGAGGAAGCGGCGGCCCGCAACCTGCAACGCCGGCTGGACGGCCGGTACGCCGACGTCTTCATGACGATCGTCGATCTGGGTGGTGTGGACTATTACCGGGTCCGGGTGGGACGGTGGGCCACGCTCACCGCCGCACAGCGGGCGGCGCGCCGTCTCACCAGCGACGGCTTCACGCCGTTCGTGACTCGACAGGACGCCGGGACGATGTTACGATGAATTGCATGAGACGATGGGGTCGCGGTCAGTTGGGCCGGCCTGCCCCCGCCTGCCGGACGGGCAGGGGCCAGGCGGGATTCACGCTGCTGGAGCTGATGGTTGTGGTGGCGATTGTCGGCATTCTGGCGACGCTGGCCGTTCCCTCCTTCCGGCTCTCGGTGGTCAAGGCCCGGGAGGCCGTGCTGAAGGAGGACATCTTCGTCCTGCGCGACCTGCTGGATAAGTATTACGCCGATCACGGCGCCTATCCGGCCACGCTGCACGATCTGGTCGACAAGGAATACCTGCGCGCGATTCCGACCGACCCCTTTACCGGCAGCGCCGACACCTGGGTGGAGGTCTTCGACACCGGCGCGACCGGCGAGAGCGGCATCCGCGATGTGCACAGTGGCAGCGACCGCGTCGCCACCAACGGCACGGCGTACAACGAGTGGTAGTCTAGGCCCGCCGGGGCGCGCCGAGCACGGCGAGAAAAAAGAGCGCGGTCGCCAGGAGCGTGATCGTCGCGCCCGAGGGCAGGTCAAACGCGTACGACAGCATCAGCCCGCCGATCATTGACGCCCACGCCAGCCCCCCGGCGCAAAGGATCATGGTCCACAGCCGGCGCGTCAGTTGCTGCGCGGCCGCCGCCGGGATGATCAGTAGCGCGAAGACGAGCAGCGCGCCCACCGCCTTCATCGCGATCACGATCGTGACCGCCACCAGGCTGAGCAGCAGGAAGAAAATGGGCGTGGCCGGGATGCCCGAGGCTTCGGCCATGTCCTGATCGAACGCAATGAAGTGGAGTTCCTTGAAAAAGAGGGCGATGCAGGCCAGGCCCGCCAGACCAAGCCCCCCGATCAGCCAGAGTTCTTCCGTTGTGACGGACAAGATGCTCCCGAACAGATAGCCGTAGACCTCCGCGTTGTACGCGGGCATCAATCCGATGAAGAAAATCGCCAGCGCCATGCTGGCCGTGTAGAAAATTCCGACGGAGACGTCGAAGGCGGTCTTCCCCCGTTCGTGGAGCGCCTGCACGACCCACACGGTGCCGAGGCCGAAGGCCAGCGCCATCCCCATCGGACTGACGCCCAGCAGGTAGCCGAGCGTGACGCCGGCGAACGCCGAATGGGCCGTGCCCGCGCCGATGAAGGCGAGCCCGCGCAGCACGACGAACACGCCGATCGTGGCACACAGCGCGCCGATGATCAGACTGGCCAGCAGCGCCCGCTGCATGAAGCCGTAGCCGAGAAAATCAATCATGGTGATGATCCGCCACGATGACATAGGCGCCGCCCGCCTGGTTAGCCACGATGACCGTCTCGCCGTAGACGGGGGCCAGCGTCTCCTTGGTGAGAATCTCCGCCGGGCGGCCGATGGCGATCAGCCGCCCGTTCAGGAGCGCCAGCCGGTCGACGGCGGGGCTGATGAGATTGATGTCATGCGTGACGAACAGGATGGTGAGCCCGCGTTCCCGGTGCAGGCGGCGAATGAGCGCCAGCAGCGACACCTGGGTGGGGGCGTCGATGCCGGTGGTCGGTTCGTCGAGCAGCAGCACGCGCGGCTGCTGCGCCAGCGCCCGCGCGATGAAGACCCGCTGCTGCTGGCCGCCCGACAGACGGCCGAGCGGGCGGTCCTTCATCTCCAACAGGCCGACCTCGTTCAGGGCGGCCGACGCCAGTTCGCGGTCGGCGGCCTTGGGCCGGCGAAACAGGCCGATCGTGCTGTACCGCCCCATCAGTACGGCTTCGAAGACCGTGATGGGGAAATTCGGATCCAAGCGGCTGCGCTGCGGCAGATAGCCGATCATGGCCCGATGGTGGCAGCGCAGTTCGTGGCAGGTGCAGTCGAAAATCACCGCCCGCCCGCGCTTGGGCGGGATCAGCCCCAGGATGGCCCGAAGCAGCGTGGTTTTTCCAGAGCCGTTGGGACCGATGATGCCGAGAAATTCACCCGGCTGGATCGAAAAGTCCAGGGATACGAGCGCCGGTTTGCCGTCATACGCGAAACTGGCGTCATGAAATTCGATGATCGGCGAGGTCACGGACGCGCGGTGTGGATCGGCGGCCACGGTGTTCATTTGGAGGCGAGCGCGTCGATCAACGCGCCGGCGTTGTAGGCGAGCATTTGCGTATACCGCTCCGTCCCCGGCAGGCCCCCCGGCAGCGGTGTCAGGGTGACCAGGCGCGCGCCCGTCTCCTGCGCCAGCAGTTGGGCGACCTTGGGGTTCATTTGCGGTTCCATGACAATAACTTTGATCCGCTTCTGCCGAATCAACTTGGTCAGCGAGGCCAGGGTCTTGGCCGAGGCTTCGCCGCCCGGTTGCTCGAGAATGACGCCCTCGATGCGAAAGCCGAACCGGCGGGCAAAATAGGGCCAGGCGTTATGGTGCGTGATGATACGCCGATCCTCGAGCTTTTTGACCCGTTCCTGGATGTCGGCCTCGATGGTGTCGATCTCCTTCAGGTAGCGGGCCTGGTTTTTCAAAAAGGTCTCGCGCTGGGCGGGCGCGGCGGCGATCAGCGCCTTGGCGATCGTGTGGATCATTGTTTTCGCATTGGCCGGATCGAGCCAGACGTGCGGATTGCCAAAGGAGTGGGGGTGGGAGTCGGCGGTGTTGTGGTCGGACTCCTGATCGCGGATCAGCGCAATGCCCTGGCTGCTGGTGACGATCGTCAAGCCGGGCCGCCGGGCCGCCTTAATGAGAGACTCGGCCCAAATCTCGAGGCCGACGCCGATTTGCACGAAGAGCCGGGCGTTATGCACGGCTTCCAGATCGCTCGGCTTGGGTGTGTAGGTGTGCTCGTTCTCCAGGCCGGTCAGCAGGCTGGTGACCGCGACGCGCGGGCCGCCGATCTGCTCGACGAACTCCTTGAGCATCGGCAGCGTGGTGACGACCCGGATCGGCTCCTGGGCCGTGGCGGCCCAGAGGCCGGTGAACGGCAGGCAACAGGCAAGCAGGAGTGGAAGATATCGGCGGGACCGTGACATGAAAAGTGCCAAACGATAGCATAGATTTGGGGGGAGATGGTAGGGGCGGGTTTGAAACCCGCCCCTACGCCCCCCATCGCCGGATGATTTGTATTCGAGGGGAGCTGCTCCGCTCCCCTCGAGCTCCCCATCGCCGTACGAGGGTAACTCATGGCTCGCATGTCAGACCGATGCTCGGTTTATAGGTACTGGTAAAGGTTGGTTCTCGAAGGCCCGTTCATGGTGAGCGTGTCGAACCATGAACGGGCTCGCCCTTCGACAGGCTCAGGGCGAACGGACCTATGCTAGGCAAGTTGATCTTCTCTGATTTCAAACTTTACCAGTACCGGTTTATAGAGCCCCTTGATTCGTGTACACGATTCGGCTACGCTGGCGGCCATTGTGCGTGTGATCGGTCTGATGTCAGGCACGTCGATGGACGGCATCGATGCGGCGCTGGTGGAGATTG
>CAZJRH010000334.1:0-2040 GCA_964548215.1 uncultured Nitrospirota bacterium | reverse complement strand
TTCCAACACGGTCATGGCCGAGGGCGGCATCCAGGCGGCGGTCAATCCCGACGATTCGCCCTTGCGCCATTTCGCCGACACGCTCAAGGGCGGCCACTTCAAGAACGACAAGAAACTGTTGCGGATACTCGTTGAAGAAGGTCCATCGGCCGTCCATTGGTTGATGCGCTTGGGCGTGCTCTTCGACCGGGATGAAACCGGCAACCTCAAGATGCGCAGCGGGGGCGGCACGAGCGTGCTCCGGGTGCTGACCTGCCGCGACTACACCGGCCTGGAATTGATGCGGGTGCTCAAGGACGCCGTCATCAACGAGAAGATCCGGGTGATGGAATTTGCGCCGGCCGTCGAGTTGCTCAGCGGCACGGACGGCGGCTGCGCTGGCGCCGTGCTGAAGGATCTGGACAACGACCGCTTCATCGTCGTGCAAGCGAAGGTCGTGATCATTTCCACCGGAGGCAGCGGGCGTTTACACATCCAGCGTTTTCCGACCAGCAATCATTTTGGCGCAACCGGCGACGGGTTGGCCCTGGCCTACCGGCTCGGCGCCAAGCTACTCTACATCGATACGTTTCAATATCATCCCACCGGCTCCGTCTTTCCGGAGCCGATGGCGGGGCTGCTGGTGACCGAAGCGTTGCGGTCGGCCGGCGCGCAACTGGTGAATGCGAAGGGCGAGCGCTTCGTCAACGAGATGGAGACGCGCGACGTGGTGGCGGCGGCCGTGATCCGGGAATGCCACGAGGGGCGCGGCGTGCCCACGCCCGGCGGCCGCATGGGCGTCTGGCTCGACATTCCGGTGGTGGAGCAGCTCCACGGCGAAGGGACGATCGAAAAACGGTTTCCCAATATGCTGCGTCTTTTTTCACGGTACGGCATCGACATCAAAAAGGAGCCGGTGCTGATTTATCCGACGCTCCATTACCAGAACGGCGGCATCAAGATCGACGAGCAGGGCCGCTCCACCATCGACCGGTTGCTGGTGGCCGGCGAAGCCTCCGGCGGATTGCACGGACGGAACCGGCTGATGGGCAATTCGTTGCTGGACATTATCGTGTTCGGCCGTCGCGCGGGACAGGCGGCCGCCTCATTGGCGAAAACCACTGACTGGGCGGCGCCAACGCTGAACCATCTGCGGGCCTTCGAGGCCGCGCAAGCCAAGGCCGATCTGCACCCTGACGTCACCTCGCCGTTGCTGTTTCCCGACTATGTCCGTCGAACCCAGGGCGCGACGACCGCCTAGAGCTGGGCCGATGAACATTCACGAATATCAGGCTAAGCAGCTATTCGCGCGTTACGACATTCCCGTGCCCAAGGGCCGCGCCGCCCTGACGCCCGAGGACGCCATGGCGGCAGCCGGCGAGCTGGGTGCCTGGCCCGTGGTGGTGAAGGCGCAGATCCATGCCGGTGGACGGGGCAAGGCCGGCGGTGTGAAGCTGGCCCGCAGCGCCGAGGAAGTGGCGACCATTGCCCGGTCGCTCCTGGGGCGCACGTTGGTGACGCATCAGACCGGTCCGCAGGGGCGCGTGGTCAATGCGCTGCTGGTGGAGCAGGGGCTGTCGATCGGCAAGGAATATTACCTGAGCCTGCTGGTGGACCGCTCGACGGGCCGTCCGGTGGTGGTGGCCAGCCGCGAGGGCGGGGTGGAAATCGAAGAGGTTGCAGAGGCGCACCCCGAAAAAATTTACAAATACTCGGTCGATCCGGCGGTCGGCCTGCCGGCGTATCTCGCCCGGTTGATCGGGTTCCGGCTTGGTTTTTCGGCCGAGCAGATCGGGCCGTTCCATCGTCTGCTGACCGGGCTTTACCGGCTGCTGAGTGAGGAAGGCGCCTCCCAGGTGGAGATCAATCCGCTGATCACGACGACCACGGGCGCGCTGCTGGCGCTGGACGCCAAGGTGGGATTTGACGACAATGCCGTGCCCTTGCGGCCGCAGATTCAGGCGCTGCGGGATTTGAATGAAGAATCGCCGCTTGAAGTGGAAGCCTCAAAGTTTAACTTGAACTATGTCAAGCTCGACGGGACGATCGGCTGCATGGTCA
>CAZJRH010000333.1:0-4982 GCA_964548215.1 uncultured Nitrospirota bacterium | reverse complement strand
AGACCAAACTGCTGCGCGTGCTGCAGGAGGGGGAGTTTGAGCGGGTGGGCGGGCAAACCACCGTGCGGGTCAACGCGCGGATCATCGCCGCCACGCATCGCGCGCTGGAAGAGATGGTGCGCCAGGGCGGCTTTCGCGAGGACCTCTACTACCGGCTGAATGTGGTGCCCGTCAAAGTGCCGGCGCTTCGGGAGCGCGACGGCGACCTCCCGCTGCTGGTGGACTATTTCGTGGCGCGGTTGAACCGCGAGCATGGGAAATCGATCGCGGTCTCTGGAGAGGCGATGGCCATGTTGGCGGCCTACCACTGGCCGGGCAATGTGCGCGAATTGGAGCATTGTTTGGAGCGGTTGATTCTGCTTACCACCAAGTCGGTCATCACCCCGCGGGAAATCGATGAATTGGCGCACTTTCTTGATCTGCCCCAAGGGCCGGCCACTGCGAAAACGGTCAAGGCGTCGCTCCCGGCCACCGTTGAAGAAATGGAGCGCACGGAATTGATCGCGGCGCTGGAGCGGACGGGCTGGGTCAAGGCCCGGGCGGCGCGGCGGCTGGGACTGACGCCGAGGCAGCTCAGCTACCGGATCAAGAAATATGGCTTGCGTCCGCCCGAGTGAATGCCCCCCTACGTATCGCTAGTAGATATTGCATCAGCAGTTGTGGCTAAAGACTGGTTTGGTTGATACAATGGCGGTGCAAGATGCGGTCGCCGGTCAGATCAACAACAAGGCTCGCCGGTCTCTGGTGCGCGCATGTTGGAAAAATGGCCCCGGTCATCGGGTGTCTGATGGTACTCGCCGCCTGCGTGACTGAGCTGCCATTGCACACGGCGGCGGCCAAGGGTGAGATGGCCGCGGTACAGGCCCTGTTACAGCATGGCGCTGATGTCAACAGTCGAGCGACGGTGTTGGGTGTCACCGGCGTGAGCCCGCTGATGCAAGCGGCCTGGAACGGCCACATTGAGATCGTGCGGCTGTTGATCAGGCACGGCGCACATGTCAACGCGAGCGAAGATCAGGGCCATACGGCGCTGATGATGGCGGCCCAACGCGGCCACACGGATGTCGTGCGGATGCTGTTGGAGGCCGGTGCCGATGTGGAGGCCAGGCATCCGTTGAAAATCACCGCGTTGATGTACGCGGCCGCCAACAGCCATCTTGAGACGGTGGCGCTCCTCCTCAACAGGGGCGCGGACGTGCACGCGGTGAGCGCACTGGGGGAAACGGTGCTGATCAAAGCGCTCAAGCACGGGGACGGGAATCTCCCGCTCGTAAAGCTGTTAGTGGCCGCGGGCGTGGATATTCGCGCCGTGACATTCGACGGAAAAACGGCGTTGAGTCTGGCCGTCGAGAACAAACGCGCCGAGGCCGCCGCCTTCCTAATGCAGGCCGGAGCGCGCCAGTAGCCGGCCTCTTTGTCCTTCTCTGACCGTATGACACACATCAGAGCCGCCGTCATCGGCGTCATCCTGGCAACGGTCACGATTGCCATCGCGATGCTGATCCCGAAATCAAAGGCATTGGACTTCTTTGCCATTCTTTTGGCATTTATTGCCGCCGTCTATGTAGGTTTTGCCCTGTTGGATGGCCGGAGGCGGGAGGCGTGGATCGAAATCGTCATGGTTACCGTCTTTTTTGTTTTGGCGATTCTCGGTCTCTGGGTGACGCCAGCCTTTCTGGTCGCTGGTTATATTGTGTAAATCTGGGGTCAGAGAACAATTTTTCTTAACCGGGCCGCACAGACCGAACAGGTTGCCACAGGTAAAAATGTTCTCTGACCCAAGATTTCCGACCCCAGATTTCATATTGGATTGACCCCCAATCTGCCACCGTGCTACAATTGTGGCATCTGAGGGAGGATGCGAATATGCCGACGAAAGTCGCCACCAATATCCGCTTGGAAGCGGAGCAGCTCAAGCAGCTTAAACGGCTCGCGGTAGAAAAGGGTGGCAGTCTTTCCAGGCTCTTCACAGAGATTATTGCCGATTACCTGGAGCGGGTCAGCACGCTCTCCGGAAAGGATTGGAAGAGAGACCCGTTCTTTCAGATCGGCACGAAACCCGGCCGTTCCGGAGAATCGGCGGTTTCCGAAAAGCATGATCAATATCTCTATGGGACGGGCCGCCGATCCTGATGAAATTCTTTATCGACACATCGGCTTTCTATGCCCTTGAGGATGCCGACGACCGTCACCACAATGAGGCCCATTCGATCCAGGCAGTGTTTCGGAGGGAGCGACCGATGCTTTTTACCACCCATCATATTCTGGATGAATCCATCACGCTGATCGGGTCCAAGCTGCAACCTCACCGGGCCACGCGCTTCGCGCGCCGTTTATTGGGCAGCCAGGTGATCCGCATTATTCGCACGGATGAGGAAACGGAACTGGCCGCGCTCCATGTGTACGAACGATTCGGCGATCCGCGAATGAGCTTTACGGATTGTTTGAGTTTTACGGTGATGCGGGCCTTGGGAATCACGACCGCGTTTGCCTTTGACCACGATTTTGAACGGGCCGGTTTTAAACTTCTTCGAAGAGAGACCCGCTAACGAAGAACTTGCTTTAGGGACGCTGACGAATCGCTGCGCGGTAAACCACTGAATACATAATTCCGGGGACACCATACTTATCTAAAGACAGGCATGGTCAATAATTAAGAAGGTGTCCCTCGAACCGAAGTTCCGACCTGCCGGATCGATCCGATGCCGTACGGCGACGTGAAGGATTCCGGCCTCAATAATAATAAGGAGCAGTTCTCTTCGCAGATCTGACCCGTGCTGGAGGCGATAGCGAAATGGCAATCAAGACAAAAATGTCGGTTTTACGACACAAATGATGGATCAAGCGGCTGGTCGATACATGTGCGGTTTAGTAGAAAATGTTGAGATAACAATCACATCACACGCTCAGACGGGGGGCGATCTTATCGGCACAGGATTTGCTTAATCATGTCTAGATAATCTGCCGCACAATGTGGTGCGGCGGGTGTACGGCGATGGCGCCGATCCAAAGAGATCGGCGTTTTTTTGTTTGAGGACCACGGTGGCGATGAAGCGCGAAGGCATCAACTACCCGAAATTTGCCGATAAATTCTTCCGGCTCGATTTTGAGGCGAGCCCGATGCCGGTGCTCTGTCTCTACCCCATTCCGCCGCCGCTCGCGCTGGAGGAGCTGCGGATCGAGGTGTGTGGTCTGGAGGAACAGCCCCGGATGATCGGTTGGAGCGCGCTCGCCTCGATTCCCAGGATTCGGCTCACGATTCCGCTGATCTGCCAGCTCTTCAACTGGTCGGAGGAGGTCGAATGGGAAGGGATCCGGCTGGTCGATCTGCTCGATTTTCTTCGGGTTGAAACACATCCCGACGGCTACTACGCCTTCTATTCCCGTGACGGGATGTTTTTTGAGACCCTGTCGCGCGATGAGGCGAGGGATCCTCGTGTGCTGCTCGCCTACGGCCTCAACAGCGCGCCCTTGCCGGAGCCGCATGGCGGGCCGTTGCGTCTGGTCGTCCCTTTTCTTCAAGGCTACAAAAGCGTGAAGTGGCTTGGCGCAATCCGGGCCTTTCGCCATGATCCGGTCGGGATCAAACGGCTCCTGGGCCAAAGCCCCTCCAGCCATTTGAATGACGAGTGGCGGAAACGTTTTAGCGTCGAGCCGCCGGTCGGCAAAGCCGGCGATCCGCCCCCCCTGCCGGCGATTGCGCCCTCGACCACTGAAACCGCGCCGTCGGCCGAGGCCGCTTCGTCTGCGCCGGCGGTGCCGCCGGTCGTTGGTGTTGTCGGATCGGCTCAATCCGTCGTTCGCCGCGCTGATGAGCGAAGACGGGAGCAGGCGCTCTTGTGCGAGATCATGGCGATGGTCCGTCCGTCCAAGCGGATCGCGACCCGGAAGGCGCTGGAAGCGGCCGGCATCATCGGCTACACGACCTACGGCGTGATGGGCCGGAGCCGGCAGCGCGGGCTGAAATTCTCAGCCAGCGAGAAGAATGATCCGGCGGCTCCTCCCGCGATCAAGTTTCTTCCCAAGCAGCTCTTTTCGATCGTGGTCGAAGCCTCGCAGGTCAAAACGGCGGTGGCGGCCATTATCACCGCCAACAAGAGCGGCAAGGGCGGTCAGTATGGCGATGGGAAGATTTTTGTCCTGGCCGTCGATCAGGCGGTCCGTGTCAGCACCGATGAGCGGGGCGGCGCGGCCCTATGAGCGGCGGCCCCCAGATGATGATTCGCGCCGTGATCCGGCCTGAGCGGGAAGCCGAGGTGCTGGGCCGGCTGGAAGCGGAGGGCTTCTATGCAATGACCAAAGCGCCCGTTCTGGGGCGGGGCGAGCAGCGGGGCATTCAGGTCGGCGCCGTGAGTTACGACGAATTGGCGAAGTTGATGTTGATGGTGGTGGTGGACGAAACGGATCTTCCCCGGGCGGTGCGGGCGATCGAGGAGGGCGGCCGCACGGGCCATCATGGGGACGGCAAGATTTTTGTCCAGAAGGTCCGGGAGAGTTACACGATCCGGAGCGGAACGCGGGACTGACAGGGAGGGGCGTGACCAATGACGGCATTGATGAAATCGATTCGCAGCGGTCACCCGGGATCGCTGTTCGCCGCATTTCTCTATTTTGATGTCAGCTTTATGGTCTGGGTGTTGCTGGGGCCCTTGGCCGTCTATGTCTCGATGGATTTTGAGTTGACCGCAACGCAGAAAGGTCTTCTCGTGGCCCTTCCCCTGCTCAGCGGCGCCCTGTTGAGAATTCCGGCCGGCATCCTGACGGACCGGATCGGCCCCAAAAAGGCCGGGATGCTCGGCATGGTGCTCACGCTGGTCCCGCTGCTGTGGGGATGGCGCTTTGCCACCGGGTTGACGGACGTGGTGGCGGTCGGCCTGTTGCTGGGTGTCGCCGGCGCCAGTTTTGCCGTGGCGCTGCCGCAGGCCTCGCGCTGGTATCCGCCCAAGTATCAGGGCGTGGTGCTGGGCATCGCCGGCGCCGGC
>CAZJRH010000332.1:0-1868 GCA_964548215.1 uncultured Nitrospirota bacterium | reverse complement strand
CACCACGCTGGCCGCGATGGGCTTCACGCTCTGCGCCACGCGGGGCACCGCGCAGATGCTGCAGGACGGGGGCATTACGGTGCGCACGGTCAACTAGGTGCAGGAAGGACGGCCCCACGTTGTGGACCATCTGAAGAACGGGGAGATCGCGCTGGTGATGAACACGGTCGGTGACAAACAGTCGCAGGTGGATTCCTACTCGATCCGGCGCACCGCGCTGGAGGAGGGGATTCCCTATTACACCACGTTGGCGGGGGCCCGCGCCGCCGTCACCGCCATCGATGCCCTGCAGCATCAGGGCTTTACCGTCACCGCTCTCCAGGACTATCATCGTCATCACGAGGGCGCGCACGATGCGCACACAGAGGGGACACCATGAAATACCCGATGACCAAGGAAGGCTACGATAACCTGCGCAAGGAACAGGACCGGCTCAGGAAGGAGGAACGGCCCAAGATCATCGTCGCCATCGCGGAGGCGCGGGAGCACGGCGATCTGAGCGAGAACGCCGAATACTCCGCGGCCAAGGAACGCCAGTCGTTTATCGAGGGCCGGATCGGCGAGATCGAGGCCAAGCTGGCCGACGCGCAGGTGATCGAGACCGCGGGGCTGTCGACGGAGACGGTGGTCTTCGGCGCCACCGTGGTCATCAAGGACACGACGGCCGGCGGCCGCAAAACCTATCGTCTGGTCGGCCAGGATGAGAGCGATCTGCCGAACGGTAAAATCTCCGTCCAGTCGCCGGTGGGCCGGGCGCTCATCGGCAGACGGGTCGGCGACGTCGTCGAAGTGCAGACCCCCGCCAAACAACTGGCGTACGAAATCATCGAAATTAAATTCCTGTAACGTGTCCTTCTAATGGCCAGCGCCCGGCAACTCGCCCACCACTGGCGGCTCGGTCTGCATCTGCTGCTGGGCACACGCCGCTTGGGCGTGAACAATCGCTGGCGTGAAGCCTTTCGTTCCTGGTTGGTCCGTCCGCTCTTCGGATTCGGCTGGTCCGTGCTGGTCATGCCCTGGCGATGGCCCGCGCTGATCGGCATCGTGCGGCTGCGGCTGGAAATCTCCGGGTTGTTGTGAAGCCATGACGACCGGTTCACCATCACTGAGCGTGACCCTGGGCAAGTTAGAATTGCCCAAATTATTCGCTCGCGCAGTCCGGCGCTCGCTTGAGTCAGGGGGAGAAGCTAGTCTCCCCCTGACAACCCCCGTCGCCGTACGTCATTCCTATCATGGCTCGCGTGTCACACCGACGCTCGACTTGGCGTTTAGGCTGTCGTTATGAGTACTGCTCCGACGCTTAGCGTCAACTTGGGAAAGCTGGAGCTAGCTAATCCGATTATTCTGGCCTCAGGCACGGTCGCCTATGGCGAGGAATACGGCCGTCTCTACGATCTGAACTTGGTCGGGGCGATCGTGGTCAAGGGCCTTTCCCTGCAGCCGCGGCCCGGCCATCCGCCGCCCCGGTTGTGCGAAACGCCGAGCGGCCTGCTGAACGCCATCGGCCTGCACAACGTTGGGCTCAAAGCCTTTCTGGCCGATAAGTTGCCGTTTTTGCGCAAACATACCATCAAGGTCATCGTGAATATTTTTGGCGAAACGACTGAAGAATATGTGGAATTAGCGACCAAGCTGAGCCAGGCCGAGGGCGTGCATGCAATCGAGCTGAACGTGTCCTGTCCCAACACGAACAAAGGTGGATTGAGTTTCGGCGCCGATCTGGAGGCGCTGACCGCGCTGGTCGGCGAGGTTCGGCGGGCCACCCCGCTGCCCCTGATCGTCAAACTCTCACCCAACGTGGCCGATATCGTGCCCTTCGCGCGGGTCTGCGAGGCGCAGGGCGCCGATGCGGTGTCGCTGATCAACAC
>CAZJRH010000331.1:0-1622 GCA_964548215.1 uncultured Nitrospirota bacterium | reverse complement strand
GGGGGGGGGGGGGCAGCGGGGATCGGGTGGCGGGATGATGAAACGGCTACAGGGGTGGGGCGGTGGGCAGCCGGGCATGCAGCCGGGCGTAGGCGGTGGGCAGCCGGGCGTAAACCCCGGCATGATGAAACGGCTACTCGGCATGTTCGGCGGCGGAGGATTCTAAAATGGGTTTCTTCAAGAAGCTCAAGAAAAAGCTGACGCTCAAGAGCGCGCTCAAGATGGCGATCCCCGCCTATGGGTTGGCCTCGCTTACGAAGGGCAAGACGGCTCCGCCAGACGAAGCAGGATGGGCGCAGGCGCACCCGGGGATTGCCAATCTCAACAGCATTTTGGCGACGGGCGGCAAAGGCACGTGGCTCGATCCGGCTGGCGATCCGGCCGAGAACGCGGCGTTCGGCGATGCATGGGGCCGGATGGGGCGCAACCGCGAACTGGCGGCGGTCAACGCGGCGAGCGTAGACGCGCCCGACGATCCCTACGCAACGGGATTTGCGCGGACCAAGGCGCGAATCGCATCGGGGAGCGACCAAGCCAATGCCTTCGCCAACTACAAGCTCGGCCAGTCACAGAGACGGGGGGGGGCAATGACCGATCTCATGCAGCAAGCGTACGGGCAGGACTGGCAAAACATCAGCGGCAATCGCGCCGAGAATGAGGCCCGCAGGGGCCGGAACGCAGAGCTATGGGGATCGGCGGGCAAGTTGGGCGGCAAGGTAGCGTCTGCGTTCGGTGGCGGGGGCTAGGGCATGGCCGAATGGCGTCCGTCGCCGGTCCCGATTCTGAAGTTCCCGGAGATTGATCCGATGGTTCCGGCCATTGATCTTGAGTTCCCGGAGCAGGAGCCGCGCCGTTCGACATGGCTCGAACGATTCTCGGCGGGCATGGCGGACCGTCCACTGGAAGCCCCCGACTCGCGCAACATGCCGTCTCCGCTGGCGGCGTTCCTGATGCAATTCGGCACGAGTGCTGCGAATTCGATGGGCGACCGCTACCGGCGCGAGCAAGAGGGCAACACCGGCAGCCCGGCGAATCGGCTGGCGCTGTCGCGGTTGAACCTTGAGCGGCAGAAGGCGGACAAGGCGCGATCCGATCAGGACTCCGAGAACCGCATCAAGGCGGCGCAGGCGGCGAGCCGGGGGATGAACGAGCGCAAGAAGGAGCTACGCGAGGAAGCCCGCGAGGCGGCGGCCAAATTGAAAGAGCTTGAGCAAGACGCTGACACGCCCGAGGGCCTTGCGAAGATTCAGCGCGAGGTGCGGCGGCTGTCGGTGACGCGCGAAGAATTACGGGCGGCCGGAGTGCCGCTCCCGGCTGCGCTGCGCGAGCCGAAGGCGGAGAAAGCGGCGATGGACCCGAGAGCGCAGGCCGAGCGGAATGTTACGCGGGCGGCGGCAGCCGACTCCATTCGCTCGGCGCGCGACCTCAACAAGCCGCCCAAGGCTTACGTGACCGACAAGCTAGCTCTGGCTCGTCGGGCAGGGATGGACGCTCAACAGTTTGAGGACGATGTGAGAGCGAACGCCGAGAAGTTGCGCGGGGCCGGGTTCAGCCCCGATAGCTTGATCGAAAAGGGCTGGCGATACCTGCCTAAGCCGGAGAATAAATGAGCCTATTCGACG
>CAZJRH010000330.1:0-1747 GCA_964548215.1 uncultured Nitrospirota bacterium | reverse complement strand
CGCTTGAATCCGTCAGCACGATGCGGGCGGTTCCGGCGTTGGTGTAGACTGGCAGACGATCGACCTTGAATGGCCCCGGCTGCACATCACTTGAATAGGCCTGCACGCCGTCCACGAAGACCTTCAGGGTTGAGGGAACTTCTGCGCTGCCATCAAAGCTGGGGAGCGGCATGGTGATGAGGTCGGGGCGCAGCGCAAAATTGCGTTGCACCTGGGCGCCGCCCAGCCGGACGGGCCGCGTCCACGAAAGTCCGCCGCTGATAATATCGCCGAGCCGGTAGCTCAACATGGAATTCTGGTCCGAATGGGAAAGAGTTGTATCCAGGCGCAGCACGGTGAAATCGGAAAATGTCGTGGTTCCAATAATGCCGGTTTGGCGGATTGTTCCCAGCTTCGAAAAACCGCGCGCATCAAGAGTAAGCGATGCTCCGTTGAAGGTCTCAATTCCATTTGGAATATCATAATTTGCCGCGCCGTAACCGGTGTAATTCACAACGAGGCCAGTGCCGCTTTGCGCTTCAATGAATTCGCCCTCTCCGCCAGCCTGCAGCCTGCGCGCAAGCCGCATCGTTGAAGGAAGTTCAAGTTCAATGCTTTGCATTGAATCATCATAGACATACGAAACGCCGGGAAGCGCATCGAGCAGGATGATTTCATCAGGCGCGCCATCGCCCGACACAGCAACACCAAGCTCCGTAAGCTCGGACCGCGTTGATGCCAGCTTTCCGTCCGGCATTTGCACAAATGCCGCAATGAGGTTCAGTGGATGTCCGTTTATGAGGACGTCCAGCTGAAGTTGAACCTGATCGGTTTCGGTCGTTTCCGCTTTTGCCGAAATCAGAAAAGCAAGGATGGCAAGCGGTAGAACCAGTCCGACATTAATTTGCCGCCACCACATTTGCTGTCACTTCAATTGGCCCATTGTCACCCTGGGCCGTGATCTTGATCGTCCCGCCCGTCGCAATCGACTTTGCCTTGCCCCCGACAATCCAAAACCTCGAAGACTGCCCCAGAACATATCCGGCGAGGCCTTCGGCAATGGTAATGGTTTTCCCGGCCGCGTTAGTCACTTTCAAGGCCGCGACCCGGACCCTGCGGCCACCAGTATTTTCTGCCCGCACAACCAGCTTTCCACCAGCCACCGATGCGGTCCATGAAACATCTGAATCTGCGCCGGGCTTCGAAAAGAAAACCGGAATCGAATATCTGACCGCGAAACCGACACCGGCCTGACCAACCTTTGGCGGCTTCGGCACTTCGTCCACAACCAGACGGTATGTCTCTTCAACAGCTGCCGGAGATTTGTTGAGCCGGACAATTCGGATAACGCTCTTTTTTCCAGGTTGCAGTTTAACCGCAGGCGGGCTTGCAACAACTTCCCGTGTTGGAACAAGTTCGTCCTTGCCATCAATCTGCACCCATTTGAAAATGCGGACTTGGGCGTTGACCAGCTCATCACCCGAATTGCTGAGCGTGACCTTGGAAGCCGCCCCTGGGGCTGGCACTTCAATATTGACCGGCGTCACTTGCAGTGATGTGGCGGCAAACGCGGCCGGCATCAAGACAAGCAACGTCGCGATAGAAAGTCCAAGCATCCAGGAGCGAATTTTCATGATTTAGAAGTTCACGTAGAGAGTGCGGTTTTCCGTATAGAGCCCAGGTGTTGGTGTAACCTGAACTGGAAGCGTGCCGTCGATTGTGAATGCCGCAACGCCGCTGCCACTGGAACCTGACAACGCGGCATTAT
>CAZJRH010000329.1:0-4060 GCA_964548215.1 uncultured Nitrospirota bacterium | reverse complement strand
CCCGCAGCCGAATACGTAAGCCCGACCGGCGTCGGTTGTTCGATTATGCGGGCCCTGTTCCCATGGCGGGAAGAGGGCCCGCGGTCTTTATCCCGTCGTCGAAAAATTTGCTCATCAGCTTGCCGGCGAACTTGCCGACTTCCGCAAAGCGGCCGAGATCCTTCGATTCATAGTAGTTCATGGTGTGATGCGGGCCAAAAAGTCGTTGATTTCACGGTGCGGTGGAACGGTCGAGGCTTTTCGGGTCAAACGATTGATATAGACGGTGTGATTGCCCCCTTCACGAAGCAGGGCGCAGCCATGTTGCTCAAGGTGGCGGATCAGATCACGCCGTTTCATCCAAGTGAGACGGGTTCTTTAATAACCTTCTGGTTTCGAATGGTTTCTTCGGCCAGTGTTCGGTTCGCCTCCAGGACCAGCGTGATCGCTTCCTCGATGTTTGCCCGGGCTTCCTCGAGTGTTGCACCCTGAGTATTGGCGCCGGGTAATTCCTCGACGAATCCGATGAAGCCTTCGGGTACTTTTTGGAAGACGGCGGTCAGTTTAATCTTCACCGGCTAACCTCCACAATGGGTACGGTGGTAAGTATAGACCACTGGGTGATGACTGGGCCAGTTCGGCTAATCAGGCCAAGCGCCGAGAATGGCGCCCATGAGGGCCAGAGAGACGACCCGGTAGCCGGCCTGGATCAGAAAGAGTCTCATGGAGAAGGTGCAGAAGAGATAGTCCGAGAGCATCGACGTGGCGACAAAGCCGATGCCGATCGAGAGTCCGGTCATCAACCCACCCATGACGCTGGTCGCCCCGATCCCGTGGATAAACAGCGCGAGCACATACGCTGAGACCAGCGTGGTGACAGCCGTGACGGCCATTGGTTTGGCGGGGCTGCTACCGCACATCTCCTCCTTTTTCTTGCCCAGCGCGGCCATCCACACCGAGAGGAACATGGCCGGGGAATACCAGAGCCCGCCCAACGCAAACCCGGCAATTGCAGCAACGAGCACGGCGAGATAGTTAATCTCTGCGTAGTTGGTCATGATGGATCCTCCTTTTAAGATGATGAGGGCTCCGAGGAATGCGAAGAACATGGAGATGAGGCTGCCCAGGAGTCCAGATATTGCCCATGGTTCAGTGCCTCGTTCTTGCCGGTTCCAATTTGCTGCCATTTTAACGACAATCCAGGCGATCATGGCTGTTGCAGCGCCACTTAATTCATTAGCGATAATAGTAGTAAAGAATAAGCGCTCAATACCTCCTGTAAGCCAACCAGGTACTTCTTTGCTGGATGTCCTCAAAGATGCTGGTTCTGGTCCAAGGTAGTCTCGAAGAGTTTCAAGAAAAATTTGTATTACAACATGTCCAACTAAAATTGAAACAAAAAAGCCAAGGATCCAATAGGTATATGGTTCTCTCATGGCTTATTTTCTGTGGCTGATTTAAATTTAATGAGCGCCTCCAGCGCTTGCATCGGGGTCATATTATTCGGATCAAGTGCGGCGAGTTCTTGAGCAAGCTGTTTGAGCGGGGAGTCGTCGAAGAGGTCGGGCTGGGGTGAGTCCGGAGCAGTCTGAGTGCTTGGTGCCGCTGGTGGTGCTTGGGCTTCCAAACGCGCCAGCACCTGCTTCGCCGTGGCAATCACGCTCTCGGGCAGGCCGGCCAAGCGCGCCACCTGAATACCGTAGCTGCGGTCGCTGATGCCCTCAACGATCGTGCGCAGGAAGATAATCTCATCATTCCATTCCCGCACGGAGACATGAAAGGCCTTGATGCCCTCATGTTGGCGCGTCAGTTCGGTCAATTCGTGATAATGGGTGGCAAAGAGTGTCCGGGCGCCGATCACCCGATGCAGATGCTCGGCCACGGCCCAGGCGATGCTTACGCCGTCGTAGGTGCTGGTGCCCCGGCCAACCTCATCGAGGAGCACCAAACTCCTCGGTGTCGCGCGGTTCAGGATCGTCGCCGTCTCATCCATCTCGACCATGAACGTGGAGCGGCCGCCGACCAGATCATCCGTGGCGCCGATTCGGGTGAAGATGCCATCCACCAGGCCGATCTCGGCTGCTTGCGCCGGCACAAAGCCGCCCATCTGGGCCATGATGACGATGTGCGCGGCCTGGCGCAGGTAGGTCGATTTGCCCGCCATGTTGGGGCCGGTGATGACGATGAGCCGCTGGTCGGTATCGTTCAAAAGCAAGTCATTGGGAACGAATCGATTGGGCCCGAGCGCCTGCTCGACCACCGGATGGCGGCCGCCGGTAATCTTGATCGTCAGTGAATCGGAAAGCGCCGGCCGTTGATAGCGGCCGACGACGGCTGTCTCGGCCAGCCCCGCCAGCGTGTCGATCTCGGCGATCCGGTCGGCCATCGCCTGCACGCGGGAGGCTTGCGAGGCGACCTTTGCGCGGAGTTCTTCATAGAGTTCGTATTCCAGCCGGCAACTGCGCTCCTCAGCGCCCAGTACTTTGCCCTCGAGTTCCTTCAGTTCCGGTGTGATGAAGCGCTCGGCGTTGACCATCGTCTGTTTGCGATGGTAGTGCGGCGGCACCTTTGATAGATTCGGCTTGGTGATCTCGATAAAGTAGCCGAAGGGCTCGTTGTACCGGATCTTCAGCGAGTCGATGGAGGTCTTCCGCCGCTCCTCGCTCTCCATCCGGGCAATCCATTGCTTGCCGTCGCGGCCGATCTCATGCAGCTCGTCCAACTCGGCGTGATAGCCGGTCTTGATCAAGCCGCCTTCCTTCAGCGCCAGCGGCGGCGTTTCCACCAGCGCCGCGTCGATCCATTGGGCCAGGTCGGTCAGATCATCCCACGGCTCGATCAGCGTGCGCAGTACCGGCGGTGCCTCACTGAAGAGCTTCCAGATTGCCGGAGTCTGATGAATCGAGTTCTTTAACTGGATGAGGTCGCGCGCGGTGGCCGCGTGTAAACTGATGCGGCCGATGATCCGCTCAAGATCGCCGATCTTGGCGAGCAATTCGCGTAGCGCCGCGCGCCGTTCGTCTTCAGCGCAGAAGGCTTCGACGCGGTCCAGGCGTCCGTCGATTTCGGCTAGGTCGAGCAGGGGATGCAAGAGCCACTCCCGTAACAGCCGGCCGCCCATCGCCGTCGTGGTTCGGTCGATCGCATGCAGCAGCGAACCGGCCACGGCCGATTCGCGTTTGCCGATGGCGGCGGCGCGTTCGGTCAATTCCAGGTGTTGTTGCGTCGCCGGGTCGATAGCCATGTAGCGCTCCGGCCGATGTAAGCGAAACGCGCGTAAATGAGACAGCGCCTGTTTCTGCGTCTCCTCCAAATAATGCAGCAAGGCCCCCAGCGCGCCCAAGGCGGCCGGCTCGTCGGCCCCGTCCCAGGCGGCGAGCGATTCCACTTTGAAATGGCGCTGTAGTTGCCGCCGTCCGTTCTCCGGTTCGAATTCGGCCGAGGGCCGATCAACCAGACGAAATTCCATCAAGGCCTGTTGCCAGGCGGGCTGCTGGGCCAGATGATGCGGCAGCGCAATTTCCTTGGCGCTCCAGCGCCGCAGTAATTCGGCGATTGCTTCCTGTGCCCGGCCGCCGTGCTTGGTCGAGAGCCATCCCTGGCCGGTGGAGAGATCGGCCCAAGCTATTCCAATTGATGGGCCGACGGGAGCGATCGCCGCCACGTAGGTTGCTTGCTTGGGATCGAGCAATTCCGGTTCCAGAATCGTGCCGGGCGTGATCACCCGCACCACCTCGCGGGCCATCAATCCGGTAGGGCTGTTTTTTTGGCCCGTCTGGCCGGGACTCGGTTCGACCTGTTCGCAGATGGCGACCGACTGGCCGGCCCGGATCAGCTTGGCGATGTAGCCCGTGGCCGCCACGGCCGGCACCCCGCAGAGTGGCGTGGGGTTCGGCCGCTGTTTGTCCCGGCTGGTCAGGGCGATATTGAGCAGTTGCGCGCCTTTGACGGCGTCATCGTCGAACATTTCATAAAAATCACCGACGCGAAAGAAGAGAATGGCGCCGGGATAGCGGGCTTTGAGTTGATGGTACTGCTGCATCAACGGCGACAGCTCGTCGGTTGACGGCACCCGGCTCAT